>JAQVWF010000003.1 GCA_028698615.1 Syntrophorhabdaceae bacterium | reverse complement strand
CGTTGCCCCCTGCGGCGCTGACGCCCTCGACGACCTCCCTGAGCTTGGCCACCATGTCCTTCATCGCCATGAGGAGTTTACCCGTCTCGTCCTCGCTCTTTATCTCGACATTGACCGCCAGGTTCCCCTCGGCCAGGTCGTTGGCGACATGGACGGCCTCGTTGAGGGCCATCTTCACCTTGCGGGAGACGAAGAAGGCGATGCAGAGGATGACGATGGCGCAGAGCACCGTGCCCGTTATGATCTGCCACTGCATCTTGTTCGTCTGGGCCTGGACATCATCGATGTATATACCCGTGCCGACCATCCATCCCCAGGGGCCGTACATCTTGACATATCCCAGTTTGGGTGACGGGACGGTCTGGTTCGGCTTGGGCCAGAAATAGTCAACAAACCCTTCGCCCTTGCCCTTCCCTATTGCTACCATATCCTTGGCGAAGTATTTTCCGTTGGAGTCCTTGAACACATTGTCCGATACGTCCTTACCTATCAGCTCGGCTTTCACCCCGTGGGCCACCAGCTTTCCATCGGCATTCATGATAAAGAAGTATTCGTTGCCATTGTAGCGCAGCTTGGCGGTGTTCGACACCATCATCTTCTGGGCGTCCTCCAGCTTGACTTCCCCCGCCTTTATCCGCGCCTCATATGATGCCATGAGGGTTATCACGACGTCCGTCACGTTCTGCAGGGCGGCCTTTTTCTCCTCCATCAGTTTGTCTTTGACCACGGGGATGAGATAGAAGATCATGCCCGCGAGGATGATGACGATGGTCAGCACCGATATGCTCATTACCTTGGTCCCGATGGACCAATTGTTGAAACGTTTCATAATAACCTCCTCTTTTGAGTGCCTGTTCTTGTTGCCTTTACCATGGTGAATTGCGTGAGTCTGCTGGTATATATCAATAGAAAGGGTTTGCTTCCCTCTTTCCCATTGAGGCGAACTCTCTGACATATCATCGTTGTCGGCGAATCTGCAGGTGGGAATATATCAAATTGTCTGATTTTGGTGTAGGAGGAGTCCTACAGGCACCTGTTCTTTTTCTTGACCCCGGTATTCGATTAGGACGAAAATAAAGAGATGGATGTGACGCGGGAACACATGGAGACCATATTTGCCATCCTTACGGGTATCGGGCTGAGCGCCGCATGCGGCTTCAGGATCTTTCTGCCCCTTCTGGCCCTCAATCTCGCGTCTATGTATGGTTATATCGGGCTGGCCCCCGGGTTCGAATGGATCGGGGGATATCAGGTCACGATAGCCTTTGGCCTGGCGACGGCGCTCGAGGTGATTGCGTACTACATTCCATGGCTCGACAACATCATGGACGCCATTGCCTCGCCCGTCAGCATAATAGCGGGAACGATAGTGACAGCGTCGTTGATCACCGACCTGCCGGCTTCATTGAAATGGATCATTTCTATCATTGCAGGTGGGGGGATTGCCGGCCTTCTTCAGAGTGCCACCGTGGCCCTCCGAGCCAAATCCACCCTCTTCACCGGCGGCATGGGGAACTTCATAGTCGCCAGCTTTGAACTTTTGGTGTCGGCGATCGTCTCCTTCATTTCACTTATCCTCCCCATCGTTGCCTTCATCCTGTCGCTGATACTGGTCGCCTACTGCCTGCTTCTGGCTCGCCGGGTATATATGAGGAAGAAGGTTTAGGCCCTCAAGCTTCTGAAGCCGTTTCTTCCCGGTGCTTCCGTATGACTTCGAGGAACAGCTCTCCGTATTTTTCGAGTTTCGCCTGGCCGATGCCGGAAATGGTCAGCATCTCTTCGAGCGTATCGGGGAGGCGTGTGACCAGCTCCTTCAGGGTGCTGTCGTGAAAGACCGTGTAGGCAGGGATCGACGAACTTTTGGCCAGCTCGAAACGTAATGAGCGAAGGCGCTCCCAGAGAACAGGGTCGAACTCGAAATACTTTTGATCTTCATTGAGCCTGGCTGCGGTCGGGCCCCCGAGCGCTTTCTTCCTGGCATTCTTCCTGACGGGCACGGGGTCTTTGCGGAGCTGGAACACCTCCTGTCCTCGCAGGACGGCGCTGCATCTGCCTGACAGCCGCAGGCCGCCTTTCTTTTCCATGTCCACTTTCATGAGCCCCGCTGCGACGAGCTGCCTGTAGACGGACCTCCATTCATATGCAGAGAGTTCCTTGCCTATGCCGTAGGTGGAGACTTTGTCGTGTCCGAAGGAGCGCACCCTTGAGGTATCCTTGCCGAGGAGGACGTCTACGAGATGATTGGTGCCGAACATCTGCCCTGTCCGGTAGGCGCATGACAGGGCCTTCTGGGCAATGAGGGTACCGTCGATGACCTCCACATGTCCGAGGCACATGTCGCAGTTGCCGCAGGCATCGACGAGGGTTTCCCCGAAGTAGCCGAGGAGCACCTGCCTTCGGCATCGGGCGGTTTCGGAGTAACCCAGCATTGCCTCCATTTTCCTGTACTGGATGGCCTTGAAGTTCTCATCTCCCGGTGACTCTTCAAGTATCTGGCGAAGCATGACGATATCGGCAAGGCTGTATACCATCCATGCATCCGCGGGCTCGCCGTCGCGTCCGGCGCGGCCTGTTTCCTGATAGTAGCCCTCCAGGGTCCTGGGAAGATTGAGATGGGCAACAAAGCGTATATCCGGTTTGTTGATACCCATCCCGAAGGCTATGGTTGCCACCATTATGGTGCCTTCGCCCTGAAGAAACTCTCGTTGATGCCTGAGCCGCAGTTCGCGGTCAAGGCCGGCATGGTAGGGCAGGGCGGGAAACCCTTTCTCTTGAAGGAATCGTGCGATCTCATCCGTTTTCTTTCTCGTCATGCAGTAGACGATGCCCGACTCGCCGGAATGCTCGGAGCTGATAAAATCCAGCAGCTGGTCCTTTTCCTTCTCCTTGATCTCGACCCTGTATCGTATGTTGGGCCTGTCGAAGCTCGTTATGAAGAGCCTTGCTTTCGCCAGGTGCAGTTTGTCGACTATCTCCCGCCTTGTGGTCTCGTCCGCTGTTGCCGTCAGCGCCACACGGGGAACGCCGGGGAACATCCCGGCAAGGACGCCGAGTTCCAGGTACTCCGGCCGGAAATCATGTCCCCATTGCGAGACGCAGTGAGCCTCGTCTATTGCGAAGAGGCATATCTCCATCCTGGTCAGGAGCCTCATAAAACTGTCCGTCACGAGCCTCTCGGGAGCAACATAGAGGAGGTCGAGCCCTCCCTCCATGGCACGTTGTTCGATGGAGCGCGCCTGGCGCACATTGAGGGTGGAGTTCAAAAAACCGGCCCTGATGCCCAGTTCGCGGACGGCATCCACCTGGTCCTGCATGAGCGCGATGAGCGGCGAGACCACGACGCACACCCCCGGCCGGGTCAACGCCGGTATCTGGTAGCAGAGCGATTTTCCGCTGCCCGTCGGCATGAGCACAAAGGCGTCCCCACCAGCGACAAGATGGTCAATGATATCCTCCTGGTGAGGGCGAAAGGAAGTGTATCCGAAATAGCTCTTCAGGATATCCCGCGGCGACATGCGGGTGTCAACAGTTTTCATAAAAGATCCTCGTTCAGCGTGATATGCCCGCCACTAGATTACCCCAACGGGCCACTTTAAGCCACATCGGAGATATATTACTTTTGAGGAGGAATAAAAAGCGGTGTAGAGGAAAACAATTGTGAGCTTTCGGCGCCGGCCACAGGCCGGAAGCCGGTTGTTTGTTTGTGCCGCGCTTCTCCTGGATCCCGGCCTGCGCCGGGATGACGATGAATACAAGCGGTTCAGGGGCTCACTTGTTCAGGGCAACACAAAACCGTGAGCCCCCGGAGCTTGAAACCGCCCCTAAAGCATTTCCTCCAGGCTCTTTGCCACGGCGCCCCAGTTGACTATGTTCCAGTAGGCCTCGATGAACTTTGCCCTGTCGTTCTTGTAGTCGAGGTAGTAGGCGTGTTCCCAGACATCGAGGGCCATGAGGATCCTGAGCATGGGGTAGATATTTACGTTATGCTTTTCCACCTGCATGATGAGGGGCCTGTTCGTCAGTCTGCAGAAGGTGAGCGCTGCCCATCCCGAACCCTCGGTGCTCATCGCGGCCTGCGAAAAGACCTTTTTGAAACGGTCGAAGGAGCCATACTCCCTGTCGATAAGCTCCGCGAGGACACCGGCAGGCTTGCCGCCGCCGCCTTTGCCCGCGGGTGCCAGATTGTTCCAGAAGATGTAATGGAGGAGATGCCCTCCGAAGTGGAAGGACAATTCCTTGTACGTTGCCTTGGTGTCGAGATCCGCATTATCGGTCTTGGCCTTGTCAAGCCTCTGGAGGATGGCGTTGGCCCCGTTCACGTATGCCGCGTGATGCTTGTCATGATGCAGCCTCAGAAGCTCCTCGGATATGAATGGTGCGAGCGCGTCATAGCCGTAGGGGAGATCGGGTAAAGCATAGAGTTTTTGTGCGTCCATGTTTTTGCCTCCTTTTCGATTTCCTTTGCAGGCTTATTCACCCGTCCCGATCTTTGGCAGAACCGGGACGCATATGTTAATTGTAGCACGTAATGTGCCGCCAGGCGGGTGGACGATGGGATCTTCCTCGGTGCGGCCCTGACCTAGAAGGGATTCCCCTCTTTTTTCGAAAATGCCTGGCATTCTATTCCGGAGCTTGAGAACACCTCCCGTGACGGCATGAGCCGGGACTTGAATCCCATGGCCCCGCACCCATAGGGAAACGTTTTTTCATGGGTGATGTAGAAGTGGCTGCAGGAGAAACAATTGATCGTCCCTCCCTGGCCCTTGCGCCCCATTGTGAAAGGATCTTTGTCCATCATGACAGTCCGTTCAATCGATTGAAACAGTTCTGGGAGATCAAGCCGTCTTTTTCACCGTCGCGGTGTGCCCCGGAGGGAGCTTATCCTGAGGTCTATCTCTTTTTCCTTTTTGTCCAGATCGCCGTTCTTTACCCGGAACTGTGCCTGCTGGCCGGTAAACCGTGTTTTCAGGTCATCGAGACGTTCATTAAAATATCTGACGTTGTCATTGAACCTGCCCAGTTCTCTGGTGCAGTACTGCGGGTTCTTGCCGTACTTATCTCCCGAGCATTCTTCATAGAGGTCCGTCTGCTGAGTATCCAGCTGTTTCCTGAGCCTGTCGAGAGGCTTGAAATATTGGACGTGGAAGGTGCTTTGCTCCTGGAGGAGCTTCAAGCGCGCGGTCCTGATCCCATCCCTCTCCTTTTTGAGTTTGGACAATTCATCGGAAGGCTGGTTTTTTTCAGGGGGCGAGGAATTCCGCTGGGCCGCTGTCTCATGCGCGGATGATACGAGGCATAGAAACGCCAGAAGGACAGGGCATGCAAGGCGGCAGATCCGCAGCCACGGTTTTCTTGCAGCCTTATCCAATCTCATGAATGTCATTGCCTCTGCCTCCTCGTTTGTATTCCAGCGGAAAGAAATCGTCTTGCTGTATTTTCCTACAGCCGGCAGGCTCTTTGCAAGCAGATAATAGGGCCCATGGGTGTCGAACTCCGATTTGACGATTGACTCGGGCTGTTTGCGGCAGGTATATTTGACCATACCACCATAGCATTCCGTATGTTCGGAGGTCTGCCTTGAGTGAATCCAGCGGACAGCATGAGAGCGAAATTCTGGAAGAGATCATCGCATTCCGCCGCAGGGTGCGTAATGTCACACCCGATGCCCGGCCGCGGGTCCGCAGTGTTGAGAGGAGTGAGATATGAAAGATGATCCTTCGTCGCACGTATACGATGCGCTCTTCAGGCCCCGAAGCATCGCCATCGTGGGCGGAAGCGAAAGCCTCACCAAGCCCGGGGGAAAGGTGCTTGCCAATATCGTTGAGCACCGCTACCGAGGCACTCTCTGGGTCGTTAACCCCGGAAGCGGCACGGTAAAAGGGGTTCCCGCATTTCCGTCCATCGCGGACCTGCCCGGTGTGCCGGAACTGGGTATCGTTGCCATCCCTGCCAGACTCGTGGCCGATGCGCTCAGTGAGCTCGGCCGCAAGGGAACGAGGGCCGTCGTCATCCTCTCGGCCGGTTTCGGGGAGAAGGACGAAAAAGGCAGGGAAGAGGAGCAGCGCCTCCTGGCGATCGCTGAGAGCTTTGGGATGACCATCATCGGGCCCAACTGCTCCGGGTTCATGACTCCCTACTACAGCGGCAAATTTGCGGGGATCATCCCTGAACTGAAACCGCGGTCCATCGATTTCATAAGCGGCTCCGGCGCCACCGTGGACCTGGTCATGGAACAGGCGGTCCTGCGGGGTTTGTCATTTTGCAATGTTGTGAACGTGGGGAACTCCGTACAGACCGGTGTTGAGGACCTCATCGCCCTCTATGACGAGAACTACGGTTCCGAAGGTTCCCCCATTCTGCTTGTCTACCTGGAGGCATTGAAAAAGCCGGGGCTCCTGCTTACGCATGCGCGCAGCCTGACAATGAAAGGGTGCGCGATCGTGGCCATAAAGTCGGGTGTTTCCGTCTCCGGGGCACGGGCGGCTGCGAGCCACACGGGGGCCATGGCCACTGATGACACAGCCGTACAGGCCCTCTTCGACAAGGCGGGCATCATCAGGGTGAAGAGCAAGATGGAGATGATCGATGCGGCCTGCGTCCTTTTGGGCACGGGCGGACGGCTTACGGGCAACCGTGCCTGTGTCGTCACCGACGCGGGCGGTCCGGGCGTCATGCTCACAGACGAACTTGAAAGGCAGGGTCTTGTTCTGCCGGTACTTGGGGAAAAGACCCGGGAGAGACTGCACGCAATACTTCCGGCGGAGAGCTCCGTTGTGAATCCCATCGATTGCCTTCCATCGAGAACGGCGTCCCAGGTGCGGGAGATCTTCCGCGTCCTCGCCGAGGAAGAGTCGGGGGGCATCGATGTTGTTGCCGTCCAGGTGGGAAACCCGGGAATGTATCCCAACAGCGAGATATATCGCGAGGTGGCCAGGGCAATGGAGGAGTCACCCATTCCCGTTATTCCGGCCCTGAGCTCTGTGACGACATGCACGGCGCCCATAAAGGAGTTCACCGATGGGGGCCGCTTCTATTTTCCCGATGAAGTGAATCTGGGGAGTGCCCTGGGCAAGGTACTGCGCCGCCCCGATATCTATGAGGCCCATGGCGACATCGCAGGCTATGACAGGGCAGGCATCGGGGTAATATTGGAAGGCAGGACGGGCCCCCTGCCGGCAAACCTTGTAACGGCGGTCCTCGAAAAGGCCGGGTTCGTTTTTCCTCCGCAGGCCCAGGCAGACTCATTCGAGGAACTGGAGGCGGTCTGCGGCAGGGTTGGCTATCCCCTTGCAATGAAAGTCGTCGGGCCTCTTCACAAGAGCGATCTCGGCGGGGTAAGGCTCATGATCATGGATGCGCAAAGCGCCGAAGGCGCCTGGCGGGAGCTTATGCGCATTCAGGGAGCGCTGGGTGTTGTGGTCCAGCGCATGGTGGAAGGAATGGAGATCATTCTCGGTGCAAGCTTCTGCGGTGACCTCGGCCACCTCGTGATGTTCGGTCTTGGAGGGATATACACGGAGGTGTTGAAGGACGTCAGCTTTGCCCTGGCTCCGCTCGCCCCGGAGGAATGCCGCAGGATGGTGGAGTCCATCCGGGGCTTCGCCATCCTCGAGGGCGCGCGCGGTCAACAGGGCGTCGCCGCCGAACTTCTCATCGACAACATCGAAAGACTCGCCCGCCTTGTCTGTGATTTCCCCGTCATCGGGGAGGTCGATATCAATCCCCTGAAGGGCGGCGGCAGCGAACTCCATGTCGTCGACGCAAGGATCATTCTCCGGTCAGCGTAGGATCCTTCAATAAAAAAGGCCGGTCTGGTGACGATAGACCGGCCTTTGTGTTTGTCTTTAGCCCTTACAGCTTGAAGAGAAGATCCGTATAGGCGGGCACGGGCCACATCGATGCCGGGACCAGCGTCTCCAACCTGTCGATGTCGCCGCGCAGGGTTTGCATTGCGGTGAATACCTTGTCGCGGTAGGCCTCGGCCTGTTTTACCGTGTCGGAGACGGCCTGGGCCTTTTCGACCGCTGTCTCCAATTTGCCGAGGTTCCTGTAGGCGGATGTGAGAACGGGGCCGAGCTTCTTCAATATGTCCTCGGGAATGGCGGCCGGTCCCTTGACGGATTTGAGGTCGTCGATGGAATCGGCGAGGAAGGTGGCATATTCGAGCGCGGCGGGTATGAATTGCTTTCTCACCATGTCAATGGCGACAAGCGCCTCGATATTGATCTGCTTTGCATAGGTTTCCACGTAGATGTCGAAACGGGAATGGAGTTCCTTACGTGAAAGGACGTCGTATTTCTCGAAGAGCTTGAAGGCCTTTTCCGTCACGAACGCCTTAAGCGCGTCCACTGCGTTGCCCACGTTGGGCAGGCCCCTTGCTTCGGCCTCTTTTAACCAGTCAGCGGAATAATTGTTCCCGTTGAAGATCACCCGGTTGTGCTTTTTCCATACGTCGCGTATGATGGCGGCGGCTTCGGCGATCTTGTCCTTTGCTTTTTCGAGCCTCGTGGCGATCTCGTCGAGGGCTTCCGCCGCTATGGTGTTCAGCGCCACGTTCGATCCCGCGATGGACTGGGCTGAGCCCACCATCCTGAACTCGAACTTGTTGCCCGTGAAGGCGAAGGGTGATGTCCTGTTGCGGTCCGTGTTGTCCTTCGGTATCATCGGCAGCGTGTCGACGCCGACGTTCATGAGCTGCTCTCCCCTGGATGATGTCTTTTCGCCTTTGGCGATCTTCTCAAGTATTTCCGTGAGCTCTTCGCCCATGAAGATGGAGATGATGGCGGGCGGCGCCTCGTTCGCGCCGAGACGATGGTCGTTCCCGGCGGTTGCGCACGTTGCCCTCAGTATATCGGCGTGGGTGTCGACGGCCTTGATCATTGCGGCCAGGAAAATGAGGAACTGGACGTTCTCGTTGGGCGTGTTTCCCGGTTCCAGAAGGTTGATGCCGTCGTTGGTGGAAAGGGACCAGTTGTTGTGTTTGCCAGACCCGTTGATGCCTGCATAAGGTTTTTCGTGGAGCAGGCAGACGAGGCCATTGCGCACGGCAACCTTCTGCATCGTCTCCATCACAAGCTGGTTGTGGTCCGTGGCGATGTTCGTGGTGTCGAAAATGGGGGCCATCTCGAACTGCGCCGGCGCGACTTCGTTATGTTTCGTCTTGGAAGTTATACCCATCTTCCACAATTCGATGTCAAGGGCGTGCATGTAATCGGAAACGCGGTCCTTTATGGCGCCGAAATACTGGTCCTCCAGTTCCTGACCCTTGGGAGGGGGTGCTCCGAAAATGGTGCGGCCCGCCAGGAGCAGGTCGAGGCGCTCCATGTAGAACTTCTTGTCCACGAGAAAGTATTCCTGCTCAGGCCCCACGGTTGAAGTCACATTCATGGATGTCGTGTTTCCGAGGGTCTTGAGGACCCGCAATGCCTGTCGGGCAAGGGCCTTCATAGAACGCAGAAGAGGTGTTTTCTTGTCAAGGGCCTCGCCGCGATAGGAGTAGAAGGCCGTGGGGATCGTAAGCGTCACGTTGCCGCTTTCATCTTCCTTCAGAAAGGCGGGCGAGGTGCAATCCCAGGATGTGTAGCCCCGTGCCTCGAAGGTCGCCCGCAGGCCGCCGCTGGGGAACGAGGAGGCGTCGGGCTCGCCCTGGACGAGCTGTTTGCCCGAGAACTCCATGATGACGCTGCCGTCGGGGGCCGGGGAAATGAAGGAATCGTGTTTTTCGGCGGTGATCCCCGTCAGGGGCTGGAACCAGTGTGTATAATGAGTGGCCCCTTTTTCGATGGCCCAGTCTTTCATGGCGTTGGCGACCACGTCGGCAACGTCGGGCCTCAGGGGTATGCACTGCTCTATGGTTTTCCTAAGGGCCCTGTAGACCTCTTTCGGCAACCGTTGTTTCATGGCCTTATCGTTAAAGACATTGGACCCAAATATTTCTGTCAGTTCCATTGTATCCTCCTCACAAGTTTGAACCGGACAAAGATGTATAATAACACTTTCCACCGAGTCCTGAAAAGGTTTATCAAGTCTGTAGACGTTGACCTGGGGTGAACTTCTTTGTTCGGTATGCCTGCAAGCCCTCGGGGTCGTTGAGGGAACACGTCAATGTGTGGCAACAGTATAGTATGGTACTATCGGACATACAAGTACGTTGTCAAGGATTGTGGTAACGCAAACCCTGCCCGGGTATGATCCGGCGGGGATTCTCCAGGGTTAACGAGGCATGATTAATAGCGCAATAATGATCCATGAAACTTAAGCGTGGTGTTTGTATGCTCACTCTTTCTTCGGGATCAATAGTAGGGCAACTGCTCGTCAAAGCGCTGTTTGTCGTTCCTGTACCATGCCGCGACGTGCTTGATCGCTTCGACGGCCTTTGCCCGGGCGGCAATGTCGGAATTGAACCCCTGATGCGGCTGCACATAGATGTTGGAGCTTCTGTCGATGGATCTTTCCACGAGTGTCTTCGCTGACAGGAGGTTGGTGTCGGTGGCTTCCGTCTGCCCGAGCAAGAGCGCGGAAAATTGTGATTCGTTGCCGAAGACGTCGAGACCGATCCCCGTGATCTTTCCTGACCGGTAGAGGTTTAGCAGGACCGACTCGGGCGCGATCTCCCCCCGGGTCACGTTGATGAAGATAAGTTCTTTCTTTGCCTGCGAGAGATATTTCTTTGAAAAATAGCCAACGTTGTAGAACCTGCTGTCCTTGTTCCTGGTCAGGTTCATGGCATTGACAATGATGTCCGTCGACAGGATGGCTTCGTCCCTGGAGACAAAGCGCACCGACCCCCCGTAGAGGCGGTTAAGCTCTTCCTGCCGGATGTCTACGCCCTGTACGGTGAGCCCATTGGCCTCGGCGAGTTCGTATGTCCTTTTGCCTATCTTTCCGACGCCGAAAACGGTCAGCGTCCGATGCTTGTCGAGTTCCATGAAGGCTCGGGAGTCCTTTCTTTCGAAGGTGACCGTGTTCATCACGTAGTGGTTCATTTCTCCGGCGGCGGCGTAGAGGAATTTTATCGCCGTCTGTGCCACGGAATTGACGCAGTATTCACGCAGCGAAGCGATGTTCACCCTGTCGGCGAGGTGTTCGAAATGGTCGTATCCGGCGCTGCGGGTTATAACGCTCTTCCTGCTGCCCTCGAGATAGTGGTCCGGAAGGACCGAGTGCGTTTTCGTGGTAATGATCTCCGGGAGGGTTGTCTCGGGATTGTCCCTGAGAAATTCCTGAACGGCCTTCGGGGTGATCAGGTATGTATGTCCCTCGGGGATGGTCTTTTCCCCAACCGCCTTCTTCATCTCTTCCTCAAGGTGCCGGGCTTCCGGCCCCAGGGCTTCGAAATGTATGATGTCGTAATTGCTTTTCAATTCCTTCACATGTGCTCCGATAAGATAATATTTGGTTTGTGTTCACCTATTGTCGCGCAATAGTTGAATCTTTTCAACCAATTTCCACAATGTTTTTCCTTCACGCGCCGTCGCGATCCTGAAAGGGCCTGGCTCTCTTTCGTCATTCCCTGGAACAGTCTTTACCGTTTTTCCGAGGTTACCACGATGCGCCAGTAGCTGTCGTAGAAGGAGAGGGTCGTCCAGGTGGCCGATTTTTTCACGACCTTTTCCGTGCCGGGCTTCACATATCGATAGGTCGCCGTTCCTTCCTTTTCCTTGACGATGCGTTCGCCCATTTCACGCAATTCATGAAAGCCTTTGTATTCGTTGCTTTTCAGGACGTTGAGCCGTGTCTGAGCGGGGTCCGAAGTGTAGATGTTCGTACCATCGGGCTGGAGGATGACGATACCCGTACCGGCGCCAGTCTTCAGATCCTTCAGGAGTTCCCGCACCATACGTTCCGGGGAGATCAACATGCTCACAGAGCCGGCGAACTCCTTTTTCTGATTGAAGACAGGGTATTGGAACACAATACCCTGAAATCCTTCGACGGTGGAAAAGAGTTCGCTGAAAACGGGCTTGCGGGTCCTGTGGATACGCCTCACGACGGCATGGTCTCTGATGCTTGAACCTTCATACTTGCGGTATCTCTCGGGCTCGATGATCTCCATAATGCCTTTCGCGTTAATGAAGACGCAATCGATGGAGTAATCCTTTCCGGCACAGAGACTGTGTAACGCCGCCCTCATATCGGTGCCGGGCGAGATGCCCTGACCCACGGTCTTCGCCGTTTTCGAAATATCGGAGTCGATCTTCTTCAGCACAGAAGCCGTCCTGTTCGTCACTCCCTCAAGCAAGGCCGCCGCGGGGTCCGCGGCAAGGCACGCCAGGGAAAAGAAAGCGCTCAAAAAGATCACGGATGTGCCCAGAATCACTCTCTTCATTTACGTCCCCCTTTCTATTCCTTCCCATTCTCTTCGTCGGCAAAGAAGTTCCTGCCGTGGACATCATCGTGGCAGTAAGTGCAGAGGTTCTCCCAGTTCGACCCGTCGGGAGGGTTGTTGTTGTGGTTCCCGTCCTTGTGATGGACGGTGAGGAGATGCCTGTCCGTATGGTCGAACTCCCTGCCGCATCGCGCGCACATGAGGCCATGCATCTTCAGCGATTGCTCCCGGTATTGATCGTTCTTGGCATCCCGTTCCCGCGTGATCTCCCGAACGATATCGTCAATAGACCCCTTGATCTCTTTTTTCACCGGCCTGTTAGACCTGTGAACCGTAAATGCTTTGCGTTTCATAGTCCCTCTTTCAGATCGTTGATTGTCGAAATTATAGCAGAACCGGCGGAAATGGTCAGCAGTTTAAAGGCTGAGTACCCTCGCAATATCATCCACCAGCGGTTTCGATCCCACATAGAGGGCCGTCCTCTGGTGGTGGTCTTTCGGCTCGATGTCGAGGATAGGGGTACCGTGCTCATCGACGGCGTGTCCGCCCGCTTCTTTGCACATGAAGGCCACCACGGATGCCTCGTACATGAGGCGAAGTTTCCCCTCGGGCCTGTTCTTTTTCGGATCGGAATGATTGACGATGGCAGGGTACATGAACATCCCTCCCTGCTTGAGGATACGGTGAAAATCGCCGGCAAGGGCTCCAAGATAGCGGAAATTGTACTGTCGCTCATTCTCCCTCACCCATTGCTGAACATCTTTGCGATATGTGTAGCGATTTGTGGCATTGAAGGACAGCTCCCACGTTTCCGGCGTGTCGGGCAGGGTTATCCTCACGGGTTTGACATAGTTCATGGTCTCGTCGATATGAAAACGCCACGTTCCCGCCTCGCGAAATGCGATCGTCAAGGTGCCGGTGGGGATGACGAACATGCCGGCGGCTATGTATTCTCTCCCCGCCCTGAGATGAAAATCTTCGGGGCCATCGAGGTTGCGTTTCGCTATTCCGAAGAGAAAGCCCACGGGAAGACCGTGGGCGACATTGGAGGAACCGTCCAGGGGATCGAAATACATGAAATACCGGCCTTCCTCCTCGTCGAGGGCGATGACATCCCTCGATTCCTCGCTGACGGCCCGTATCACGCGGCCTGTCGTTTTCAGGTAATGGATGATGATGTCGTGGGCTATCTCATCCATCTGCATCACGTCCTCACCCTGGACATTCACTCTGTCGGTGCATCCGAGATTGCCTTTCAGGGCCCCCGTGACATAGTATCGTTCGATATATTTTGCCGCGCTTACAATGGCGTCCATGAGAACAAGGAAATGATACGTCCTGTTATGCCTTTCCTGGTGCTGAAGGAGAAAATTCATGAATGTCTGTTCGAGTTCCATGCGTACCTCTTCGGGGATAGATATGCGTCATTGCACCTGTGAAGTATATGTGTTTTGGCGCGGGGAAGTCAAAAGATAATGACCTAATGACCAAGCGTTTAATTTATTTGGTCATTTTCCCAGCATCTGGTAAATTGATTACCAGGACTCGTCCTAACGAAAGGGGGGTAACCTCATGATGAAACAAAAAAGGATATCGCGCCCGATATTTTGCCTTGTTTGTGCTGCCGTTTTTTTAACTCTGGCAATCAACGATGCCTTTGCTCAGAGGATCATGTACGAGAAGCCGAAGATCATGACGAAAGGCTCTGCCGCATTGACGGTCATCCTGGAGCCGTATCTTGAGAAATACGATCTTCCCGCGCTTGGCGCGGCTGTTGTGAGACAGGGGAGGATTGTGGCCATGGGAACGGTGGGCACGAAGAGAGCGGGACAGCAGATCCTTGTGACGACGAGCGAGCCTTTTCACATAGGTTCCGATACGAAGGCCATGACAGCATTGATCGCCGCCATGTTCGTGGAAGGGGGGAAATTGCGCTGGGATTCAACGGTGGAAGAGATATTCCCTGAGTTGAAAAAGACGATCACCCCGGGGATGGGCTCCATAACCCTCGAACAGCTGCTTTCTCACAGCAGCGGGATGCCGGCGGACAGCGAACCTCTTTTCGGGCGGCTCATTGCCGAATCGTTTACCCGCGAGACGGACAATCTGAGCGATACACGGTACTGGATGCTCGCAAGGTGGGTGAGCCAACCCCTCGCCGCCGCTCCGCGCAGGCGGTTTTCCTATTCCAATATGGGTTATATCATGGCAGGCGCCATGCTCGAACGTGTTTCGGGAAGCTCATGGGAGGAACTCGTTGTGGAAAAAGTTTTTGTGCCCTTGAGACTTCGCTCGGCGGGGTTTGGCACGCAGTCCACCCCGGGAAGGACGGATGCGCCGCTTCCGCACCTTATCGTGGACGGCAAGATAAAGCCGATGCTGTCGGGCGTTTTCTCGGACAACCCTCTGGTGATGGGGCCGGCAGGCACCGTGCACATGTCGGTGCAGGACTTTGCCAGGTGGGCTGCATGGAATGCGGGAGCCGGAAAACGGGGCCCGCAGATCGTCCGTCCCGAGACCCTGGCAAGGCTGAGGACGCCCGTCATAGACATTCCGGCCGTGAAGGACGCCCCGCCGGGCACTCCTTCCCATGGCCGTTATGCCCTTGGCTGGGGTGAGGCGAGATTCGGCTGGGCAAAGGACCCTTTCATTTATCACGCCGGATCGAACGGAATGAACCTCGCCCACATCTTCCTTCAGCCGAAGGATGATTTTGCCATGGTCCTGATGACCAATATCGGCGGCCAGAAGGCCGGGGACGCCTTTGCCGCCCTGGCGGAGGAGCTGTACAAAAGATTCGGGAAGGAGTAGGGGTAGGTCATGAGTATTGGGGAAGACCATGGCCCATCACCCCATCTTTTAGCTATTTTTTTCAATGTTTTTGTGGTAATATGCGTACGGCTACTTAATCCTCTCAGCTCTACCATGATCTAACAAGCCAGAAAAGAATGGTTGAATGCCGGGCGGGCAAAAGCGGCACGATATCATTATTTTATGGAGAGTACATGCAAGAAAAGAGATTCGAAAAGCTACATCTGTCCAAAATGGTGCAAAAAGCTTTGGACAATATGGGGTTCGATGAGTTGAGCCCGATCCAGGAACAATCGATACCCCTTGTCCTTGAAGGTATGGACATTATCGGCCAGGCACAGACTGGCACGGGGAAGACGGCCGCCTTCGGCATTCCCCTCATCGAGCTTCTCGACGCGAAGAGAAGACAGACCGACGCCCTCGTTCTTTGCCCGACCCGTGAACTTGCGATACAGGTCGCGGGCGAATTGAGAAAGCTGGCACGGTACAGAAAGGACATCATCATCATCCCCGTTTACGGCGGACAATCCATCGGTCCTCAAATCGCAAGCCTGAAAAAGGGAGTTCATATCGTCGTGGGGACGCCGGGCAGGATGATAGACCACATGAGGCGAAGGACGATCAAGCTGGGAACGGTCGCAAGGGTTGTTCTCGACGAGGCCGACGAGATGCTCAACATGGGTTTTCTCGAAGACATCGAGACCATCCTTGACGCGACATCCCCAAGCCGGCAGACACTTCTCTTTTCCGCTACCATGCCGGAAAGCATCCGGAGACTCGCCGCCAAATACCAGAAGAACCCTTCCGTCGTAAAGGTTGTCGGTGAAGAATTGACGGTGGCGGAGGTAGAGCAGAGCTATATCGAGGTAAGGCCTGGAAAGAAGATGAACCTCCTGCGGAAGGTTGTCGATACCTATCATTTTTCCTCGTCACTTGTTTTCTGCAATACGAAAAGGTGTGTTGACCAGGTGGCCCGGGACCTTAAGGCCATGGGTTACGATACGGAAAGTATTCATGGCGACATGGCGCAGTCACAGCGCGATCGTGTAATGGCGAAATTCCGCAAGGGACATTCGACGATGCTCGTGGCTACAGATGTAGCGGCCCGCGGCATTGACGTCAGAGATGTCGAGGCGGTCATCAATTACGATGTTCCCCGCGACGACGAGTATTACGTTCACAGGATAGGCAGGACAGCGCGGATGGGAAAGACGGGACACGCCTTCACCCTTGTGCTGCCCACAGAGATGGGGAAACTCAGAGACATACAGACCTACGCGAAGACAGAGATAAAACGCCACGCCCCGCTCTCCCCGGAGGATGAATTCACTATAGCGGTAAAGGTGTTCAACAAGCGACGGACCACATTCAAGCCGTCACACAGGGGACATTTCAAAAGGTCCTGAAAGGGGGAGGCTCATGCTGGTAGGAAAACTTTCCACGGGGGTTCGTGAACGCCTTGTGGTAGAAATTCTCGATAAGTTCAAAGGTACGAGGTCCATCGACTGCAGGATCTATAAAGTCCTGAGCGATGGCGAACTCATGGCGACGCCAGACGGTGTCACCATCAGCCCCGATCAGGTGGGAAGTCTTGTAGATCTCCTGAAAGAGGCGATGAAAAAGGCCAGGGAAAAAGGCGGAGCCGCCGAGGCTTGATCACCCCGGGCTAACAAAGAGAACACCCGGGTCCACGGTCTTTTCCTGGACCCGGTTCAAAGAAATGATTACATGTGCATGGGGTCGAGATGATCGACCCCATCATTGTTTTCATCATCACCATCGCTGTCAGCAGGCCGATTACCCATTCCTTGCCATAATACAACCCCAAAACGATGCGGCCTCTAGCTGTCCGTCGGACAGCGTCCGAGGAAAAGCAAAAGGAGAAACCTCAGGTAAAGCTTGACGGATAGGGAGACTTTTTCTATTATTTATCAATATCCTATGCATTTAGTCACATTTATGGGGTCATAGGCTCATAGGATTCAGGGTGAAATACAGATACTGGCTTGTTCTTTTTTTATCTGTCCTCGTCGTGTGCGCGGCGCTTTTCGGCCTTTTCTATAACAGGGCCAGGAAAGATGCCATCAATAATCTGAACGATCAGCAGCTCATCATTGCCCTGCAAACGAAAAAAGGCATCGAGGGGTTCTTCCGGTTCCATAGGGACAGCCTTGTCAGGAATGCGGCGCAGAGGCACGTCGTAAACCTGAACCACGAAGGCAGGGCGAGCATGGAGATCATCTATAATGCCTTTTCCGAGAATGTCGCCGGCGTGACCAGGGTCGACGAGAAAGGGCGTATTGTCTACACATTTCCCTATGATGCAAAGAGCATAGGCCGGGATATTTCGTTCCAGCCTCATATGAGGGAGATACTGAAGACGCACAAACCCGTCATGAGCGACGTGTTCACTGCCGTACAGGGGTTCAGGACGATCGCGCTCCACGTGCCCGTCTTCGATGGAGAGACATTCAAGGGCACACTGGGTTTTCTCATCCGCTTTGAGCATATCGCCAGAGAATACCTGGAGAACATACGGATCGGTCGGGATGGTTATGCCTGGCTTATCAGCAAGGAAGGCATAGAACTGTTCTGCCCCGTTCCGGGACACAACGGCAGATCGGTATTTGAGAATTGCAAGGATTTCCCCTCCATCCTGTCCATGGCGCGGGAGATGATGGAGGGGAAAAAGGGGATCACCACCTATGAATACGATATGGTCCGGGGAAGAAAGACGGCATCGGAGGTGAAACATGCCGTATATGTGCCGATCAACCTGGTAAACACCTTCTGGTCTATCGTGATCGCTACGCCTGACAGCGAAGTGGTAGGTGCCCTGAGCGAGTTCAGGTCAAACCTCCTGATCATTTTCGGCATCCTTATTCTCTTCAGTATTCCTTCATCCTATTTTGGTGCAAGGGCATGGAAGATACTGTCGGAAGAGACGAAGAGAAAAGAGGCCGAAGAGTCTCTCAGGAAAAGCGAGGAACGCTACAGGGCGCTTTTTGATTCATCCGTGGATTCCATCATCATTCTGTCGCGCGACCGGACCCCCATCGATCTGAACGCTGCAGCGGCGAAGCTCTTTGGTTTTTCCGGGAAGGATGAGTTCCTTAAGCGTACCGTCGAAAATGGCTCACCGGAATACCAGCCCGATGGGTCTTTGTCCTCCGTTAAGGCGAGGGAAATGATGGAGATTGCATTCGACAAAGGCTCCCACGCTTTTGAATGGATCCACAAAAAAGTGGACGGCACGGAATTTCCCTCTGCCGTTCTGCTCTCCAGGATGACCTACCAGGGAAAGGAGGTACTTCAGGCATCGATCCGCGATATCAGCGATCAGCGGGCGGCCGAAAAGGAACGATTGGAAATGGAGAAAAGGATCCTTCACTCACAGAAGCTTGAGAGCCTTGGGGTGCTTGCGGGTGGGTTGGCCCATGAGTTCAACAACATCCTCACCGTCATCCAGGCGAGTCTTGAGATCGTATTGATAGAGCTAAAGAAAGGATCGCCTGTCACGATCTCCTATATCGACGGGGCCCTCGATGCGTCGAAAAAAGCGGGCGATCTCACGTCGAGGATGCTGGCGTATGCAGGCAAGTCCGTTATTTCCGCGAAGAAGAAAGTCGACCTTAACACGGTAGCGCAGACAAGCCTCGCCCTGTGCAGGGCATCCATCGAGGGCAACGTTGAGGTGCATCTCAACGGCGCCATGCATCTGCCGAGCATCAATGCCGACGTGAATCAGGTCCAGCAGGTTGCCATCAATCTGATCACAAATGCCTTCGAGGCCATAGGGCCGAAGAAAGGGTCCATCATCGTCAGCACCGGCGTAGAGGATTGCGATAACGGACGCCTGAAAGGAAATGCGATTGAAGACAGCCAGGCCGCTCCGGGGAGGTTCGTTTTTCTCGAGGTGGCCGACACGGGCTGCGGCATCGATGAAGCGACGCGAAAGCATCTTTTTGAACCCTTCTATTCAACGAGATTCCTGGGCAGAGGTCTTGGCCTGCCGGCCATACTTGGGATTGTTCGCTCCCACGGCGGTGCTATTTTCATAGACAGCACCCCGAATAAGGGAACAACCATCAGGGTATTATTTCCAGCGAAGAGCGAGAAGTGAAGAACTGACGGAACGTCGATTCCCTACTCTTCACTTTCTGCGCAGTTCCTTGAAGATGTCCCCGTATTTTATCTCCTTATTGGAAAGCCGGGTAAGGGCGCGGATGACCTTTTCCTTTTTGTAAAAGAATGATGGTGATGTATGAAAGATATCGAGATACCGTCTTGCATGGCCAAAGTCCTTTGTTATGCGCTTTGCTATTTCTTTTGTGTACCGCTGGGATAACCGGCCCTGTTTTTCAAGCTCTTCGAACACGGTTTCCGCGGCGATGGCAGCGCTCAGCACCGCATAGTAGATCCCTTCTCCGCTGAAGGGGTCTACAAGATGGGCAGAGTCCCCTACCAGGCATATCCTGTGCGTGTTCATCGATCCCGAGCTATTGCAGAAGGGTATGAACCAACCTCTTCTGTCGCTCTCGACGGCGTCTGTGAGGAAATCGAACCGTGCCTTGAACTGGCGGTAGAGAGAGATCAATCCGGGCATGTGCTCCCGAACTGTGCCTATGCCCACGGAAAAGTGATCCTTTTTGGGGAAGACCCAGCCGTATCCCTTCGGTATGAACCCGAAGCCGAAGACCGCGTGGCTGCCGTGCTCATCAAGAACATCCTTGTTCCGGGGATAGACCTCGGCTTCCAGGGCAATGCCGCCGTGACCTTTTCCCAGGCCGGAGCTCCCGGCAACGATGCTTCGCGCGCCGTCAGCCCCGATTAGGATGGGGGCAGCGATCGCATCGCCCTTATCGGTAACGACCGTCACGTATCCGGCGGATTCCTTTACGGAGATGACCCTGGTTTTTTCGGCAAGGACCGCCCCCGCATCGACGGCCTTTCTGACCAGATAATGGTCGAAGTCTCTTCGGCTCACCATCTCGACTGCCATGTTGTCGCAATAATAGGAGCAGTCTTCGGTCTCATCGCGGGAAACGAAAGCGATCCCCCTGACGACCCGCTCAACCGTCCCATGATGATCGAAATCGAAAAGGTCCCGTATTGCCGGAGTAACAGCGCCACCGCAGACCTTCTTCCGGGGCAACGACTCCTTTTCGATCAGGAGGGTCTTGCGCCCCTTGAGCGCGCTTCTGCGGGCGAAGGTCGCACCGGCCGGTCCGGCGCCAACGATTACACAGTCATATTGATCCATAGTGAATTATTATTCCCGCATCAACCCGAAAATATCCCTTTTCTATGCAACGATTATAGTGTACCGATGGCTATTTTTCAACAGATCGATCTAACCATAGATCCCTCTGAGCGATGCGCACCAAGGGTTAGGGACGATAATCATGGGTTATTTCTCATGTCACAAAGATGCTGACATATATCGCAGAAATGAATATGGCTGACATATGCGTCAGTATGATTCTGTCATATGCGATAGGATACGGTACCCCTGATTGCCGTAAGATTGGAAGACTATTGAGGAATCACCTCTGGCACATCCTTTGCTTCATAATACAATCAGGTACCGGTTATAGCTGTTTGGGTCATAACAGGCAGCAGGACCGGAAATTGAGGAAGGTATCTTATCGGCATGTTTGGCAATGCGTTTCGAGCGGGCAGGAGGATGTCATGGCAAGGGCGTGGTCGCTTCAAACAGTCACTAACCTGAAATTTAGAGAGCTGGAAAAGACGTTGATCGAGGTCTTTGGCTGTATCCCCGTGGATTATAAGCGGGTGATAAAACTCGATGTCAGGAGAGGAACACCGATGGTTCAGCCGGAGTCCTGTCTTGGCATCCAGGAAAAAAGCATCGTGGAGATCTTCGGCTGCATGCCACACGACAAGCACGTGATTGATTTCGATGTGGACAGAAAGAAGAAGGTCATCATCAAAGTCGTCCGGGAGGGTAGTGATGTTTTCCAGCACAGTGTGCCTTGCGCCTGATTGTGTGAAAAGCTTCACATAACTCATTGACAAAGGCAATCCGTTCCGTTAGAATTGTGTGCCAAGATTGGCCCCACACGTAAGCCTCGCTTGGCAATCCCATACACACTAGACCCCGCATCGGCATGCAAGGCCGGGGTGAATAAGGAGTGAAGATGACAGATATACGAGACGGTAATGGTTTAGCAGCCGCCGAAAAACTCTATACCCAGTACGGGTCCAGAGCGAGAGAATTGAAAGCCTCAGGGAAGAAGGTGATCGGATATTTGTCCGCCCTTGGCCCAATTGAGATAATGACGGCGGCAGGTGTTGTGCCGGTCAGGCTCAAAGGGAATGTCTCCGAAGCGATCTCCAAGGGTGACGCGTACATGGAAACGATCGTGTGCCCTTTTGTACGGAACGTTTTTGATGCCGCAGTCAAGGGCAAGTATGATTTCCTTGATGGAATGGTCCTCCCGCATCAGTGTGATTCCATCGACCGCACGAACGAGACCTGGGCCTACGCCTTGAAGCTCCCCTACTGGCATTTTCTCAATGTTCCTCACGTGACAGATGACCCGTCGATCGCCTTCATGAAAGAGATCCTGCGGATATTCATCAAGACTCTGGAACAATTCACCGGCACGAAGATCACCGACGAGGCCATCGCCAAAGCGGTAACGGCCCACAATCATAACAGAAAGCTCATGAGAGAGCTTTACGATCTCAGGAAATCAAATCCTCCCCTCATTTCCGGCTCCGAGATGATGAAGGTCCTCGTGGCGGCCATGAGCCTTCCCGTGGAAGAGTCGAGCGCCCTCATCGAGGCCGTGACAAAAGAGGTGAAAGAGCGCAAGCCAGCGGCAGCCAACCCAAAGGCCAAACGCATTATGATCATAGGCGACCAGATCGACGATGTCGCAGTTATCGATGCCATTGAGTCAACAGGGGCCTACCTGGTGATGGACGACCTGTCCCTCGGCGCCAAGATGTACTGGCAGGATGTCGACGCCACCGCCGATCCGGTCCAGGGTATTGCGGAGCGTTACCTGAGAAAACTGAAGATCCCGACGACATTCGTTGGTTCGGCGGATACTTATGAGGGCATTCTTGAGGAACGTTTCGGTCACATGAAAAAATACGTAAACGAATTCAAGGTGGACGGAGCCATTCTCTTCATCTACAAGTATTGCGACCCCTACGGATTTGAGGTACCGGCTATCAAGAGCTACATCGAAGCGGCAGGAGCGGCTGTGCTCTACCTGGAGGATGAGTATTCCACATCATCCCTGGCAAGGGTGAAGACCAGGATCGAGGCGTTCCTCGAAATGATCGCATAACCGAGAGAGAGGAGAACCACATTATGGCTGAAGAAAAAAAAGGAAGAGCAGTTGCAACATCAACGGCGGCAAAGATACCGAAATTCGTGCGGGGCAACCTGTCTGCAACACTAAAAGCGAAGGAAGAAGGGAAGAAAGTGGCCGCGGCCTTCATCGCCGACGGTCAGGATGAGATCATGCGTGCCATGGACATCGTCCCCGCATGGGGTGAAAGCTTCTCCGGCGTCTGTGCGGCAAAACGCGATGCGGAAAAGTATCTCCAGAAAGCAGAGTCGGACAACTTCTCCCGGTCCCTGTGTACCTACGCAACCTGCAACATCGGCTTTGACATGATGCGCGAAGAACTGGGCGGAGCGACGCCGGAAGGCGCACCGTGGGGCGGCATGGGCCGGCCGGACATGATGCTCGGCAACGGCCAGCTTCTGTGTGACCCGCGCTTCAAATGGCCCCAGGCGACACAGCACTATCAGCAGGATGTCCCTGTCTTTGTCACCAACATGTATTATCCGCCGTGGGACCCTAATGTAGACCACCATGAGCAGGAAGCTATTTATGTAAAGTACGCCGCCGAGGAACTTCGCGAGACCGTCAAGTTTTGCGAGAAGATAACGGGCAAAAAGATGGATTGGGATCGCCTGGCAGCCACAGTAGAGCTTTCCGACAAGACCTGGGACCTTTTCATCGACACATATGAACTGCGCAAGCACATCCCGACACCCATGGACACCGGCGATGCCATGAACACAATGGTCCCGCTGACATTCAACCTGGGGACCCAGGAAGCGTACGATTTCTACGTTGACCTCAATGCTGAACTGAGGCAGAAGATTGCCGACGGAGTAGGTGTGGCCAGTCCCGAGAAGTACCGGATCATCTGGGCAGCAGGACTTCCGAGCTGGTTCGCACTGGGAGATTTCCAGTATTTCAACGGCAAAGGCGTTGTCTTCCCCGTGGAAGTGACCTATCGCGGTTGTGAAAAGATCGAGCGCCTGGACCTGCCGAAGACGAATGACCCCCTTGAACACATTGCCTGGAGATGGGTGAGATACTGGACACACTGGTACGATGCGGCAAGAAAGCGTTCCGGTTCGACGCCGAAGGTAGAGCGGATCATCGAGTATATCGAAGATTACAAGTGCGACGGCGCGGTTTTCCACTCCGCTTTCTCATGCCGGAGCTGGCATGCCGGCATCATGCAGCAGGCCGCCACGCTGAAGAAGGTATACAAGGACATCCCCATCCTCATCATGGAGGGTGATATTGTTGATATCAGTTCCTATAACGAGGCGGATACCCACAACAGGATTGATGCCTTTATTGAGGCTCTCGCGGCACATAAAAAGAGACAGGGCTAAAGGCCTGAGTTTCCGCAAACCGAAATAGGAGCGGTATCAGATGGATTATTTTGCCGGTGTTGATATCGGCTCCACCATGACCAAGGTGGTGATCGTGGGTGACGGGATCGAGGCGTCGCTTATAGGGCCCACGGGCCCCGAACACCGAAAGCTGGCAAACAGAGTGATGGAGGAGGCGCTCGATCAAGCGCGCCTCTCCTTCGAAGACCTGACATACATAGTTGCGACTGGATACGGCAGGATCAACGTTCCCTTTGCAGACCGACAGATCACTGAGATCACCTGCCACGCAAAAGGCTTGCACAGCCTCCTCCCCTCTGTAAGAACGGTTGTCGACATCGGCGGCCAGGACAGTAAAGGCATCAAGATCCAAAACGGCAAGGTGATGAACTTTGTCATGAACGACAAATGCGCCGCCGGTACGGGGCGTTTTCTCGAGATCATCGCCGATTCCCTCGGCGTACCCCTGGAAAAGATAGGTGAACTTTCCCTGACGGCGGAGAAGATCGCATCCGTCAGCAGCACGTGCACCGTATTCGCGGAACAGGAGATAATCTCCCGGCTGGCTAGCGGAGAACCCATCGCGAACCTGATGGCCGGCATTCACGATGCGGTGGCCACGAGGGTCTATTCACTCGTTAAGAAGCTCAACGTTGAGCCGGAGATTGCGGTAACCGGCGGAGGGGCCAAGAACATCGGTCTCGTGAAGGCGCTGGAAACAAAGTTCGGGAGACCGCTTCTGGTGCCTCCGGAGCCCCTCATAACGGGTGCATTGGGCGCTGCCTTGATGGGCAGGGATATCTTCGTAAAATACGCCGCCGAGGGGCTAAGGCCGACCCGTTGTGGTCACAAGCTTGATGAGGCGACATTCTTTAAATGAGGAATTGACGTGGCGCACGTACTCGGTATAGATGTGGGTTCCGGTTATTCAAAGGCGGTTATCCTTGAAGGGAACGAGATTCGCTCTTATGCCGTCATGCCGTCGGGGGGCGATTACCGTGAGGCAGGAAGGGCCGTCGCCCGGGTTGCCCTTGAGAAGGCAAACCTCAGCCAAGGCGATATAGCCCGGACGGTTGCCGCCGGGTACGGCGGCAACGTGGTCGACTTTGCCGACGAGACTTCCACGGACATCTCCTGTCATGCCATCGGTATTCATTATCTTTTCCCTTCAGTAAGGACGGTCATGGATGTGGGGGCGCAGTACTCCCGCGCCATCCGTCTCCACGATGAGGGAAAACTTGCCAACTTCATAATGAATGAGAAGTGTGCCGGCGGGAGTGGAAAATTCCTTCAGGTGGCGGCGCGTATCCTCGGCATGAACGTGAGCGACATCGGGGAGCTTTCCCTGAAGGCCCGGAAGGCCGTCGAATTCACCACGGGTTGCGCTGTTTTTGCCGAGTCCGAGGCGGTCTCACGCATATCGGAAGGTGCGACGCCAGCGGATATCCTGGCGGGGATCCACAAGGCCATGGCATCGAAGATAGTCACTCTCGTCATACGCGTGGGCCTTACTCCCGATTGTGCCGTAACGGGCGGGGGCGCCATGGATATCGGACTCGTGAAGGCCATAGCGGCGGAGCTGGGAACAGATGCCCTTGTTCCTGAAGTGCCCCAGATAACCGCCGCCCTCGGCGCCGCGCTCCTGGCCAGAGAACAACTCTAAAGACGGTCTCAGGTCTCAAGCCTCAGGCATCACGCCAAAAAACCCGGGTCATCATTTCCGCCGGGCCTGACAAAACTCATTGCTGACAGGGTGGGTGAAGGTCTCCGGAGAGTGTTTATTCTGACCGCATTTTATAGTAGTATTGTTTTCTAAGGTTCAGGCGCAGGCTGTTCAGGCGGCTGGAGCTGTTTTTATTAAGGAGGCGTTATGAAGAAATGCGTGATTCTATCGGGCGTGGTCCTTGCGGTGGTGGTCATCATGACAGTGATATTCGGTTCCGCTCCGGTATGTGCCGCGGGTTCTCCTGATGCCTGTGCGCTTTTTACCAGGGCTGATGCTGAGGCGCTTTTCAATCAGCCCGCCTCATCGCAGAGGGCGGGCAAGGTATCCGCCCCGGCGGGTAATAACTGCACCTATTTCTTTAAGAAAAAAGGCGGTTCCTTCAACGCGAAACTGAGGGTTTCCTCTTCCGACGAGATCAGGGGCGAGGGGATATTCAAGTCCGCCAGGGATGTCTTCGACAGACAGAAAAGGGCCCGTATGGGGAATCCCGGTACGGCGCAGAAAATGAAGAGTATCGGCGGATTGGGAGACGAGGCCTTCTGGAACGGCCATGACCTCTGGGTCATTAAGGGCAGCCATCTTCTCACCATACTTGTCCATGACCATCTGGCCGGCAGTTTCAAAAGCAAGGAGGCCATGGAGAAAGCCCGCACCGAGCAGGACCTCAGCCTCTCCACGAAGGCGGCGATGAAGATACTCGCAAGAATACAGTAGCGCTGAGGGAAGAGCAGCTATGGCAAAGAGGTTGCTTTTTGTATGGGTGTTCATCGTTCTCCTCATTTCGATCGTCCGTGCAGACGGGCGGCCACAGGGCCTCAGGATCATCTCCGTTGAGCCCGTCAAAAGCGGTATATACGCGGTCGTGTCCGTCGAATTCCCGAAGACCTGGATGGATCCCAAATTCACAGTGGAGATAAACGGGAAACCCGTCAGGACGAAACAAAGGTCCGGCGGTTTCTCGGGGGACCGCAGCATGGCGGACTTCATTTTCATGCCGGGAAGAACACAGAGACAATCTGTCACAGTGAAATGCATCGCCGGTGGAAAACAACTGGAGGCCAGGGGCAGCCTCGATTGGACGCCGATGCCTTTTATCACCATTCTGGGGTACACGGGAAGCCGGGAAATAATCACACGGAGGGAGAAGCTGAGCATTGTGTTGGTCAACGTCACCGGGGTGAAGATATTCTTCAATGGCAAGGAGATCCATGCGAGACCGTCGACCGGCGACATACAGACCGTTTCTTTCGATCCTGCCTGGAAGAAAGGCAAGAACGTGCTCACCGTCAACGGGGACAAATGGGATGGCGGTATGCTTGCAAGGAATTTTACGTTTTTTGACCTTGGCGACGGCGGGACGCTGCCTCCAGGGCAGAGCGCCCTTCTGCACTACGGGCAGGAGGGCAGCAAAAGCGGCCCCTTCTATGATGTAAAGGTTGAGGGGGATTCGATCGCGGTCCTTCAGGATGCCAGGGTTCGGCGCGATTTCATTGACAAAGACGGATGGGTTGTTTCGGAGACGTGGCTTGCACGGGAGTTGAAGGCCCGGAAGGAAGGGACTTCCATGGTGCGCATATACGTCAAGCATCATTTCCTGCAGAACATGGAGCTGGAAAAGGAGTTCGCGATCACAGTCGCACAACCTTAAGCCCCTTTTGACAGGATTTCCCCTAAACTCACAAATCTGTTTGCCCGGACATTGATAAGCCCGTCCCTCTTTTCAACGACCCCCTCCACGAGCAGGAAAGGTTCAAGGCGTATGATGGTCCGGTGGGCTTTGTAGGCCTCCGGCCTTATCACGACGTTGATCAGGCCTTCTTCGTCCTCGAGGGTCATGAAGGAAAACCGTCCCCTCGCGGTGGGAGGCATCTGGAGACACACCATGTAGCCGGCGGTGAGCACGGCGGCACCGGGCCGGCAATCGATGAGGCCGCTGCTTGTGAGCACTCCCAGCCTGTCGAGGGCTTTTCGGTAGAGTTCCATTATGTGGCGTGAAGCGGAAAACCCCTGGAAGGCATAATCGGTTATCGTTTCTTCCGCCGCATTCATTTCGGGTATGGGGAGGCTCTCCTGTCCCTCGCTTCCAGCGAATCCCGCAAGTCCCGTCGTGCGCAGCGTTCCGGCCTCCCAGAGGAGCTGTCTTCGCGATGTCTTTAGAGCGCTGAACGCCCCCACGGCGACAAGAGTTTGCGTTGGTTGATTGTCGATCCCGGCCCTGTCGGCAAAGTCCTGCAGTGATGTGAAGGGACCCCCCTGCCGAGCCTTGAGGATACGGTTGCCCTTTTCTTCTCCTATGCCCTTCACGTACCTGAAGCCGGTCCTTAAAGACCCTTCTTCGATGGAGCAGTTCCACATGCTCCTGTTGATGTCCACGGGAAGGACGGGAACATTGTGCCGTTTTGCGTCCCCCGTTATCACCTCGGGGGTGTAAAATCCCATGGGCTGATTGTTGAGAAGGGCACAGTAAAATTCCGCCGGATAGTACCGTTTCAGGTATGCCGAACGATAGCAGAGGATGGCAAAGCTGGCAGCATGACTCTTGCAGAAGCCGAAATCGGCAAAACCGCTTATGTGGTCGAAGATCTTCGTCGCAAGTACGCTTGCTATCCCTTGTTTCCTTGCCCCTTCAACGAAACGTTCATGCCATTTCATGAGTTCCTCGCGGGCGTTCTTGCGCCCCATTGCCTTCCGCAATTTGTTGGCCTCGCCCGCGGTAAACCCGGCTATGGCCATCGCCACCTGGAGTATCTGTTCCTGGAAGAGGATCACTCCAAGCGTTTCATCAAGGATGGGGGCCAGTTTGGGGTGAAGATGGGTGACGGGTTCCTTGCCCTGCCTGCGACGGATGAAGGGGTGAACCATATTGCCCTGCAGGGGGCCGGGTCTCACGATGGCCACCTCCATGGTGAGGTCTTCTAAAGACCGGGGTCTTACCTTGGGAAGGGTTTGCATCTGAGCCCGGCTTTCCACCTGGAAGACGCCGACGGTATCGGCTTCGCTGATGAGCTTATAAACCTCGGGGTCGTCGGGAGGGAGGCTGTCGAAGTCGAGGGCAATCCCCCTGTGTTCACGAACAAGCTCCCTTGCGTCATCGATAAGGGAAAGCATCCTCAGGCCGAGAAGGTCGAACTTGATGAGACCCGCGTCATTGACGGAATCCTTGTCCCATTGACAGACGATCCTTCCTTCCGCGCGGGCGTGTTCCTGTGGTACGATCTCGGATATGGGCCGCGGAGTGAGGATCATGCCTCCCACGTGTATGGAAAGGTGTCTCGGGAAATCGGCTATCTTCGTACAGATGTCGCCGAAGTGCTCCCAGGCCCCGGAATCGAGATAGGGCGAGAACTCGGAAACCTCCTTCAGGGAGTCGATGGCGCCTCGGCCCCCATAGGCTGAAACCGTTTTTGCCATCCTGTCGAGCACGTGCGCGGGAAGTCCCAGGACCTTTCCTACCTCGCGTATCGCGTTGCGTCCCTGGAAGGTCACGTAGGTGCAGACCATGGCGGCATGATCACGCCCGTATGTATCATAAACGTACTGGATAACCTCCTCCCTTCTGTTCGTCGCGATATCGACGTCGATATCGGGGATGCTGAGCTCGTTAAGAAAGCGCCCCACAAAGAGTTTATGCCTCATGGGGTCGACGGGAGTGATCCCGAGGACATAAGCGACAACGGAACTTGCCGCCGAACCCCTTCCCTGCGCCGATATGCCCATCGTCTTTGCATGTTCGACGATATCCCAGACAACGAGGAAATATCCCGAAAGCCCCTTTTCCTCGATAAGCACGATCTCGTCGTCGATCCTCGCGAGGGTCTCTTCCGTGAGGGCGCCGTACCGCGCACGGGCCTTTTCCAGGGCAAGACCCCTTAAGAACCCCGTGGCCGTTTCTCCCTCCGGCAGGGGGAACCGGGGATAGGAAAAGGAAGAGAAGTCGAGATCGAAGACACAGCGATCTGCCACGTCCCTTGTCCTCATTATTGCCTCCCGGGGGAGCCAGGGGAGCCGCATCATCTCCCTGTGGTCCTTGAGATAGAATTCTGAATTCAATCTCCGGAAGGGGGCCGATCTGTCGAGGGGTACGCGGTGTCTTATGCAGGTGAGGACGTCGTGAAGGATATGCTCGGCCCTTGTTGCATAGTGGACGTTGTTCGATACAATGGCCTTAAGGCCGAGGGCGTGTGCCAGATCGGCAAGCTGCAGGCACAGGCGCTTGTCTTCCGGCAGCAGATGACCCTCGATCTCGATGTAAAAATTCTTCTGTCCGAAAAGGGCTGCATATCCCTGCGCTGCTTCATAGGCCGCACGTTTTTCGCCCTCCATGAGAAGGCGGGAAACTTTTCCCTTTGTGCATCCCGACAGGCATATAAGGCCTTCCGTGCAGCCGGGCAGTTCCCCTTCGGAAAGAACGGGGTTTCCCTTGGATCCGGCGAGATGTGCCCGGGTGATAAGCTGTGAGAGATTTGCGTAGCCTTTGGCATTTTCTATGAGAACCGTCAGGTGGTGCTCTCCTTCCAGGGTTAGTTCCGCTCCGATGATGGGTTTTATCCCCGCTTCCTTTGCCGCCTTCGAGAAGATGCAGGCGTTATAGAGCCCGTCGTGGTCCGTTATGGCAAGGGCCTCCATACCAAGGAACGCTGCCCGTTTGACAAGACTGTGGGTTGGAGAGGCTCCGTCGAGAAAGGAAAAGTTCGAGTGGGTATGCAGTTCGGTATACATGGCGGTTTCTTCAGGCGGTCCAGTTCTGCCGGTACCATGTACCGTCCGGCAGTTCCTGAAAGACGGTGATCCGGCTGCCGCTCTCAAGCTCCAGGGTATAATACATACGAACAACCTGTTTTCGCCACCAGGTGTCATCAACACGCCAGATGTTGACGACATCCCTGACCTTCTGCCGCTTCTTCTTGAAAGTGACACGCACTGGCAGATCGTTGACGGCAACCACTTCTACGGGCTGGGGATCAAAAGGAGAAGCTTTCATGGCTCGACGAAGATGAACCTGTCATCGGGCAGAAGGGTGCCGCTGTCGTTCCTGACGACCCGTGCAATAGGCATGGAACCGTATTTTGTCTTCAAGAACCCCCTGATGTCCTTCATGCTTTTTTCAAAGCCCGAACGAGACCGGAAGAGTTTTTCCTGTCTGCCCGTGTGGTTCACAAGGGCGCCCGCGCGAACGCTCATTATCCGGACGGGGCTTGCAAGTTCCACCCCTTCCACCCCGGCCATGATCCTTCGCAGCATGTCCTCCTTGTGGACCGTGGGTGCGTGCAGAAAAAATTGCTTCTCAAAAAAGGTCCTGTTCTGGAGATCGAATACGAGCTTTATAGTGCGGCATGCCTTGCCGAGTTCTTCAAGCTCGAGGCAAAGCCCGTCAAGAAGGTCGAGAAGGGCTGCCTTGATCTGTTGTTTTGAGCAGACCGGTTCGTCGCATACCAGTTCCCGGTCGACATCGGTAATGGCGAAGGCACAGGGTATCCTGCCGCGCTCCCCGACGCCGTTGGAGAGTTCCCACAACTCTTTTCCCGCGGCGCCGAATTGGGATGTCAGGGCAGGAAGCGTGAAGGCGCTCAGTTGCCGCAGAGAATGGAGGCCGAGGAGGTGAAGCCTGTCACGCACATCAGCCGTTATGGGCAGACGGGCAACACCCAGGGGGGAGAGAAATTCCCTTTCCGTGCCTGAAGGGATGACAAGAACGCCCGTCGAGGCGCAAAGCGCGGCCTCGAAGGCAATGAAGCGGGAATTCCCGGCGCCGATCTTCACGTCGAGGTGAAATTGATCCCCTATCATGCGCCCGAGAGCCGATGCAACCTGCTCCTCGCTTTTATACATGCCGGGGAGCCGTGTAATGTCGAGAAAGACCGTTCCTTCCTCTCTTGGCTCCATGCGCAGTGTTATACCGGCGATGGAAGAGAGGGCCTTCTCCCAGAGAAGCCCGTATTCCCTTCTTCGCGCAAGGACAGGCGTGGCATCGCAGCAGAGATGGTATGCCTCCTTGAAGGGCATCGTGGGCACAACCCCTCTTTGTGCAAGCTCCTCGGAGCAATCGATGACAAACCCCCTCTCCTCTGGCATGCCCACGATAACAACGGGCCTTTTCCTGAGATCGGGATCCTTCAGATATTCCGCCTGCAAATGAAAATGAGGAATATGAACACAAACCACTCGCATAACAAACAGTCTAGAACAAATGTTCTACTAAGGCAAGCGGTTTTTTAAAGATTGTTTCAGGTTTCAGTTGTTTGTTTTTCAACCTGAAACCTGAAACTTTTTTCTTTCTTCCCCTTTTGTGATGTAGTACACTTGTTCTAACAGGAGGGTGCCATGTCTCGGAGGACGGATACAAGGGAGAAGATACTCGGCTTTATCAGGACCTTCCGGCGGGAAAACGGCTATTCCCCGTCGGTGCGGGAGGTTGCCCGTCATTGCGGGATAAAGAGTCCCTCCGTGGTGCAGTATCACCTCGATCAGCTGCAGCAGGCGGGCCTGATAACAAGAGACAAGGACAGGTCCAGAAGCGTCGGTGTTGTCGGTGAAGAGGGGGAGGTTCCACAGGTACCCCTTCTCGGTGTCATAGCCGCCGGTCAGCCCATAGGGGTACCGTCGGTGGACAAATGGAGCTCCGAGGCGCAAAGGATGATAGACGTGCCCCGGGAGGTCTTCAAGGGCGGGAAGGACCTTTTCGCCCTTCAGGTCAGGGGAAACTCCATGGTGGATGCCATGATCGCCGATTCGGACATTGTGGTGATGGAACAGGCGGCCGACATAAAGAACGGCGATGTGGCGGCATGCTGGCTTGAGAACGAGCAGGAGGTTACCCTCAAGAAGGTCTATTTCGAAAAAGACAAGATAAGGCTCCAACCCTGCAATCCCTACATGCTCCCCATGTACCACGACGGGGCCAACGTCCGCATCCAGGGAAGGGTGGTCGCCGTACTGCGCCTGAAACTTGAAACGGTCTTCTAGAATTGTCCGAAAAGGGTGGGAAAGTGTATGCCGCCTATCATGACATTCCTGTATTTCTCACTGATTGACAGACGGGCCTCCGAGAGTTCCGGGGACTTGACGCCGTTTTCCATGGAGCAGAAGGTTTCGACATAAGCGGTGAGGTCGTCGACGGCCTTTACCATGGCCCCGTCCCGGGGATTGAAATGATCTTCGTTGTACTGGCGGGATATGGTTTCCGTATCGGTCTTGACGATGGTGCCGTTGACGAGGGCAATACTGCTGAACTCGTCTTCGGTGAAGGTTTTCATCTCCCCGTGCCATCCGGAAGGAATGAGGTTGAAGACTTCCTTATCCATTTGTTCTTTCTCGTAGGCCTTGATGAGGGAGTCGAGGCCCTCGATGGAGCGTTTGACGGGGGATATTATGTCCCGGGTAAGCACCTCCGGCAGGTCGTGAAAAAGGCCTGTAAAATAATTGTTGAAGCAGCGCTTCGGGCAGGCGCCGATCTCAAGGGAGAAGAGATAGGAAAGAATGGCGACGATGAGCATGTGGCCGAGCACCGAGGTGCGGGGTATCATGTTGAGATGGCTCCAGCGGTACTGGAAACGCAGCTGGCCGCAGAGGTCGAGGAAGTTCCGATATTTCTCGTACAGGGCAAGCTGCTGGATGCCCGTCAGGTCGTAATAACGCTCCTGCCTTTGCTGCAGGAAACCCCTGATCTCCGGTATCTCGTAGCCGGTTGGGTTGGCACGTTCGATAATGCCGAACTCCCAACGGGTGGCGTAAAAATGAGCGGCATTGATGATCCGTTTGTTGATCGTATTGTCTGTGCTGGAGAAATAGTGCCTGAAACGCTCGAGAAAGCCGCTGCCCAGGGGGGAAATAACAGGTTCCAACTTCTTGTACACCCATTTCGTCAGTTCCTCGTACCGTTTCCTGTCTTCCTTAATCCTGTTGAATATCTGAGGTTTCAGGTCCGTTATGACAAGTCTTTCCAAAAATTCGAAGAGCCCACCCTCAATAACCTCGAGCCAGTTGAACCCCGCCTTTGACTCTTCGAACTTGCCAAGAAAATAGGCAATTGTCATCTTGTGAGCCTGTTTGTCAAGCTCCTTGAGCTCCACGGGCCGTATCTTGTCATTCCAGCGCTGCATGGCCGCCGCGCTGAACAGCTCCAATATGAACGACTTGGTCAAGATTGTTTCCCCCTCGTGATTATTCATTGTAAAAGAAATGGCGGGATAAGGGAAGAGAGAGTTTCATGTTCCATGTTTCAAGTAAAAACAAGATACACTGATTCTTGTCCTGAGCCTGAAACGTGAAACATGGAACAACAAAAAAGGCTGCCCGGAGGCAGCCTTTTTTGTTGGCACTCTTTTCTTATGCTTTTGCTATCTCGAAGCTTATCTGGCCGTCATCATACTTGAGGGGCCTGACCGCAACGTCCATGCCTATTTTCGGGTCGGCGAAGTCCTTTGAGAGACGGGCGAAGGCCTTGAGGCCGCCGCCGAAATCGACGACTGCCATCGTGTAAGGCGCATCGGCTTCAAAGCCGAAGGGAGCATACATTGCCGTGGTGAAGGTCTCGAGGGTGCCCTTCGGGGGCAGTCCAAACCAATCCATCTCTTTCGAGAGGCATTTTGCGCAGTCGGCCCTGGGAGGGAAATATTTCGCTCCGCACTGCTTGCAGACTGTGCCTTCTACCTTGCCTTCTGCAAGGAGGTCGACGAATTTTCCTGTTTTGGTGAAACTGGTGAAGCTTTTTCTTCCAAATTTATCGAATCCCATCTTAGTCCCTCCCAAAAATTGTGACGTTTCCGTAGAGGCCTACCCCGCCGATATTGTGGTTGAGGCCGATCTGAGGATCTTTGACCTGCATCGGGCCGGCTTCGTCCCGGAGCTGAAGGACGATCGTTCTTATCTGCGACCCGCCTGTGGCTCCGATCGGGTGGCCTTTTGAGAGGAGACCACCGTCTACGTTCACGGGGATCCTGCCTTCTTTGTACGTTGCCTTTTCCCGGATGAGCTGTTTGCCGTCGCCTTCGGGTGCGAATCCGAGGCCTTCGTATGCCATGATCTCTGCGATGGTGAAGCAGTCATGGACTTCTGCGACGTTTATGTCTTTCGGGCCTACGCCTGCCATCTTGTAGGCAACGTTGGCTGCTGCCTTTGCAACCTGGATGCCCTTGGAGAAATCGGGCCTGGCCGCCATGTTGACCACCTCTGACGCCGCGCCTATGCCAAGGATCCAGACGGGTTTCTTTGAGAATATCTTTGCCTTTTCTGCGCTGGCAAGGATGATGCATGAGCTGCCGTCCGCGTTGGCACAGCAGTCGCCGACGCGAAGCGGTGAGGCAACGGGGCCTGCCATCTTTGCATCGGGGTTTTTAGGATCGAAATCCTCAGGCTTTACGCCTTTGCGGTATACGGCCCTTTCATTGATCTGGCCGTAGGTGGCTGCCTTTACCCTTACATCCCTGAGGTCGTCAAGGGTAAGGCCGTTCTTCGCCAGGTAGGCCTGGGCATAGAGCGCGTAATAGGCGGGCATCATGGTGCCGAAGGGGGCTTCCCACTGGATGTCGCCGCCGCGACCCATTCTTTCCTGGGACTCGGCAGAGGTGATCTCGGACATCTTCTGGAAACCGCAGACGACGACGATGTCGTGGAGACCGGCTTTGATCATACTGTAACCGATCTTGACGCCAACTGTGCTTGACGAGCATACTGTCTCTACGTAGAATGTCGGCTGAGGGACAAGTCCGAGATACTCTGCGAGCACGCCCGCGGGAGATCTCTGCTTGTCATATTCGGGGGCAGAGCAGAATACTGATGCATCCACGTCCTTGGTAGTGAGGTTTGCGTCCTGCATTGCTTCTCTGAAGGCTTCGAAGGCCAGTTCCCTTATGGAGCCTTCATAGCCCCTGACGAATGAACTCTGGCCAACGCCAATAACTGCAACATCTTTTGCCATACATTCCTCCTTTATTATTGTGTTGTCCTGTTTCTCTGATACATTTCAACGAACCTATTATGTTCAGCCATGTCTCGCGAGAAGACATGGGTGCCATCGTTCTTGGAGACGAAATAAAGATAATCGACAGGCGCCGGGTTGAGCGCCGCCATTATGGAGACCCTTGAGGGGTTGCAGATCGGTCCCTTGGGGTACCCCTTGAACACATAGGTATTGTAAGGGGTGCGGGTCGCAAGGTCGACCTTCCTGATGGGGGCCCCGAAACCTTTCGTTCCATAAATGACCGTGGGATCGCAGTCAAAGGACATGCCGCGCAGAAGTCTGTTGTGGAACACAGCGGACACCAGTGGTTTCTCTTCAGGTCCCCTAGATTCTTTCTCGATCATTGAGGCGAGGGTGAGCGTCTTGTGTATGTCCATGTTGAGAGAGGCCATCTTCTGCTGGATGCCTTCGTCATTAAATATCCTCATCGTTCTGCGTACGATCCCTTCAATGAACTTTTCCCTGTCGATCTCTTTGCTGTAGAAGTAGGTGTCCGAGAACAGATATCCTTCGAGAGAATCGGCACGGATGCCCATGCTGTCGAGATATGTCCTGTTCATGGCAAGCTCGAGGAATTCCTGCTTTGTCATGATGCCGCTTCGGTCGATGGTCTCAGCTATGGTGTATATATTGTGGCCCTCGATGATCTTCAGGGCATAGATCTTCCGTTTGCCCTGTCCCATCTTCATGACTATCTCAATGGCGGACATGTCCCGCCTGAGTTCGTATTCACCGGCTATGAGCCGGCCTCTGTAAATGAGAGAGCCGATGGTGAAGAGCGTCGATGAATAGATAAAGCCCTCCTTCTTAAGGATATCGGCTATCTCCCTGACCCCCGTGCCCTGTTTAACAACGATGGAGTGTGTCGACCGGTCGCTATCCCGGGGGGTACAGGCAAATATCAGGGTCTGCGAGAAAATGAATATGATGATGGCGATGACGATGGTCTTCTTATCGCGCGCTGCGAGCATCAAGGTATCCCTGCAGAATTATCTGTGCCGCCATGATATCCAGATAAGGTCTTCTCTTCTTGTGGCGCACCTCAGCCATGTCGAAGACCCTGTGTGCCTCATTCGTGCTGAAGCGCTCGTCCCAGAGGGTAACGGGTATGGCCACCGATTCACGGATCGTGTCGGCAAGCCCCATGACTTTCTGCGCCCTTGTTCCGATTGTGCCGTTCAGGTTCTTGGGAAGGCCGATAACGATCTCCCCGACCTCATGTTCCTTCACGATGCGCTTGAACTCCTCGACATCCTCCTCGAGGGAAGCGCGGCGGTACAACTTTAAGCCCTGGGCGATCGAAAGTGTGGGGTCGGATAAAGATACCCCGATCTTCTTGTCCCCCACATCCAATCCCAGTATACGCATCAATTATTATAGCAGTTTTTGCTTTTGTTTCAAGAACAAAACAACCCGTGAAGCGTAAGGTGCAAGGCAAGGTGTGACCGTTTTTGTCTTGCTCCTTGCGCTTCACGCTCATTGACATCCGTCTTTTGTCTGCTATACTCGACAGTAAGAAAAGAAGTAATGCGCGGGAGGCATAGAGCCGTGGATCTCATTGGGCCCGTCAAGTTGAAAGTGCTTACTTTAAGAGATCTGGATGCCGTCACCGATATCGACGAATCACTCCTCGGGACAAAAAGAAGGGACTATTGGGAGGTCAGATTGGAGAGGGCCGAGGTGTCCGGGATCCCCTCGCTTGCCGCTGAGTTAGACGACCGGGTCATCGGGTTCATTCTCGGCAGCGCCAGCGGTTGGGAATACGGCATACCCGAAAACATTGCATGGATAGACACCCTGGGCATCAGGAAAGAGTATCAAAAAAAAGGCGTCGCCAGACTTCTTTTCCGGGAGATGTTTTCCATGTTCAAAAAGGTTGGCGTCGATACGATCTACGTCTTCGTGAACTGGAGAGATTGGGATCTCCTCCGATTCTTTGACAGGATGGGTTTCAAAAGGGGAGACATGATCAATCTCGAGATGAAGATCTGAAACAGTCTGCAAAGGGCCGACTCTTGCCGGCCCCGTGGTATATACCACATGAAGACCGGGGCTATAAAGGCACCAGCAGCCCCGGCCTTCTTACGTAGAGGCGGTTTCAGGCTTCAGGCAGAAAAAGAAACAGGCTCCGCAGGATTTGTATGGCCTGTTGGGCCTGTTTCTTCAGCAGTTGTTTTCCATTCTTTCGGCTGAAACCTGAAACCGCCTCTAAAACATATATCTTCGTGTACTGATGTTGAGAAGCAGGCCTACGGATATCATCATTGAGATCAGGGAAGAGCCGCCGTAGCTGATAAAGGGCAGGGGTATGCCCACAACGGGGGCGAGGTGTATGGCCATCAGGACGTTGATGGTGAACTGAACCCAGATAATGGAGGCAATGCCGAAGGCTACGATCGAGCCCAGTTCATCATGGGCGTTCATGGCTATCTTCAGGCACCGGTTGATGAATGATATGAAAAGGGCGAATAGGATGACGGAGCCGATGAAGCCCCACTCTTCACTGAAGACCGTAAAAATGAAGTCCGTATGATGTTCAGGTATGAACTGGAGCTTGTGCTGCGTACCGTTCATGAAACCTTTGCCCAGGAATTTCCCCGACCCCACGGCAATGATGGCCTGTTTCGCGTGATATCCGAAACCGGCCGGGTCCGCATCGATGTTGATGAAACTCAGGACGCGCATCTTCTGATAGGGCTTCATGAGATAGTTCCAGGCAAAGAACGGCGAGATGGCCCCTACGCCGAAAATGACGGCATAGGTGGATTTCTTGAGACCCACATACCAGAGGATGGCGAAACAGACGAGGATGATGACGATGCCCGTTCCAAGGTCTGGCTGCTTCACGATAAGGACGAAGGGTATGAGGGTCCACAGGAGAGGTTTGCCGATGTCCTTCAGGCTCAGCGGGATGTTCTGCCTCTTTTTGTCATAGAGCATGTTCGCAAGGAAGACGACGAGAATGGGCTTCATCAACTCTGACGGCTGGATACTGAAACCGAAGAGGCTTATCCATCGCTTGGCGCCGCCCGCGGCGAGCCCGATGACAAGGACAAGGACGACAAGGAAGATACCTCCCAGGTAGATCCATCGGGAATGGCTGGCTATGATGCGGTAGTCGTAGTACATGATAATGACGATGAGCACAAGCCCCGCGGCGAATGCTATGAGCTGCTTGATGATAAAATTGTAGGATCCGCTGGAAAAGGAGCTCGTGGCGCTCACGAGGTTCAGGATGCCGATTCCGAATATTATAAGACCATTTATGATGAGGTACCAGTCGAGATGGTAGTATCTCCGTTTATCGATTCTCATTTATCTTTGCTTCCTTTATGACGGTTTTGACTTTGAAGAGCGTCTCCGTGATGCCCTTTGCTATTGGAGCGGCCGCGGATGAACCGTGGAGCCCGTGCTCCACGAGGATCGCCATGGCGATGGATGCATCCTCCGCGGGCGCATATGCAATGAACCAGGCGTGGTCGCCAAGTTTTACCCTGTCGGAACCCGCCTGGGCAGTGCCCGTCTTGCCGCTCATGAGCACATTTTCCACGCGAGAGGCCCCGGCGGTGCCGCCTGGTTCGTTGACAACACCCTGCATGCCGTCCTTGACGAGTTTTATTACTCCCCGCTTGAATTTCACGTCGGCGTTTACCACGGGTTCGAAGGTCTTGACCACCTTGCCCTCCGTCGACACGACACGGTTGACAACCTGGGGTTTGAAATTTTTACCGTCGTTGGCAACGAAAGACGACAGCTGGGCAAGCTGGATCGGGGTCAGCCAGACTGCCCCCTGCCCGATGGCGACGGAGACGGTCTCGCCTTCATACCAGGGCTGGTTATAGCGTTTTTTCTTCCATTCCGTTGATGGCAGGAGGCCTTTTTGTTCGTTGGGGAGGTCAACCCCCGTGACCCGCCCGAGACCGACAACGGTACCGAAGTCATGGATGCGGTCAACGCCCAGCTTGAGGCCCACGTTATAGAAATAGACGTCGCAGGATTCCACGATGGCGCGATGGATGGACACCGTGCCGTGCCCCCCCTTCTTCCAGCACTTGAAGACGCGGTTGCCATAGGCGAAACCGCCCGTGCAGGTAAAGGTGGTGCGCTCGTTGATGATCCCGAGTTCCAGGGCCTGGAGGGCGGTGAGTATCTTGAAGGTCGATCCCGGCGGGTACCCGGCCTGGATGGCCCTGTTTTGAAGAGGGTGCGCCTTGTTGAGCGCAATCTGCTGCCAGTCTTTTTTGGATATCCCCGAAGCGAAGAGGTTTGGATCGAAACCGGGCCGGCTGGCCATGACGAGGACGCCGCCCGTTTTCGGGTTCAGGGCCACCGCGGCACCCTTTCTGGTCTGCAGCGCCTTGTCGGCGCTGAGCTGGAGTTCGAGGTCTATATTCAGGTGAAGACTGTGACCGGGAACGGGATCGATGACGTCGAGGGTCCTGACCTCGCGTCCAATGGCGTCCACTTCAACCCGCTTTTCGCCGTCCACGCCCCTGAGGTCGTTCTCGTACGACCTTTCGAGGCCATATTTCCCGATATAATCGCCCGGGAAATAGTCTCTGTATTTCCCCCTGTCCTTCACTTCTTCGCTGCTTACCTCCGATACGTAGCCGATGACATGCGCGAAGGATGCCCCGTAGGGGTAATTACGCTTCGGCTCGATCTGTATGGAAATGCCCGGTATGTAGACGCGGTGCGCCTCAACGCGGGCAACCTCATCCATGGGTATGTCGGACCTGATCTTGATGGGAAAGGAGGGCGGCATTCCATTTGCGTCCTTCATCTTTTCGATGATATCTTCGCGGTTGCAGGCAAGAAGCTCGGCTAGCCCGTCCACAGTCTGGCTGAAATCCCTGATGTCCTCGGGGGTAAGATAGATGTTGAAGGAGGGACGCGTGTCGGCGAGCACCTTGCCCGTCCTGTCGTATATGATGCCGCGGGGAGCGATTATCTTCTTGACCCTGATGCGGTTCTGCTCCGATAGTCTCCGCATCTCCGACCCGCGCATTATCTGGAGGTCCCAGAGCCTGATAAGGAGGACCGTCATGGTTATGACGAGAACAAGGGTGCACCATTTATACTTGCTGGAGAGATTTTCTTCCTTCATTGGTTCCTCTCCGGGAAGCTGTCGTTGAGGTACTCGATGAAGGAGAAGAGCAGGATGGACACGAATCCGGTGACAATGGCATTGGGCACCGTGTAAAAGAGTATGTTGAGAGCGCCGCGCGTCTCACCGCGGGCAAAGAATGAAAGGGCCAGGAAAAGAAAGGACTGCATAAGGACGGACGCGCTTGACAGGTAGGCGAAGCTGTATTTGGATTCGACAAAGAATTTCCTGCGCATTGCCACGGCGATGAGGTAAATGAAGACGCTGACGAAAAGGAGCGAGCCATTGGGCGCCCCGGAAAGGCTCTCTTCGACAAGGCCGATGACGATTGCCGCGACAAGCCCCGACCGCGGCCCGAGGAAGAATGTGATATACAGTACGATGGGCATTCCCAGTTCCGGTCTCAGGACGTCGAGAGAGATATAAGGAGAGATCACCGTCTCGAGAACGAGAAGCAGTATGCCAATGATGATATATACAAAAGTCTTCATTTCTTAATAAGCAGGACTTCGTCAAGCTGTCGAAAGTTGTTGTAGGGCATGACGTCGATATCAGCAAAGATCCCGGCCTTGTTCTTGTTGGCGGTGATGACGATCCCCGCCGGTATTCCTTTGGGGTAAATGCCGTCCTTACCGGAGGTTACAAGCTTGTCGCCTATTTCGATATCGTCATTCTTTATGACATATTTCAGTTTTACAGTGTTCTGGCCCGTGCCCTCGAGGAGCCCCCGGGTGTTCTTGCCCTCGACGTTGACGTCTATGGAGGAGTTCGTGTCATTGAGAACCATGACCTTCGCGTGCCAGAGGTCCACCTCGACAACCTGTCCCACTATCCCCTTCGGCGTCACCACGGGCATTTTCTCCCGAACGTTCTGTTTACGGCCCTTGTCGATGATTATGCAACGGAACCAGTTCTTCAGATCTTCCCCGATGACACCGGCCGCGATCATTGTATTCGGTTTTTTCTGTATAAATCCGAGAAGCTTCCTGAGTCGCTCATTCTCGCGCTCCGTTTCGACAAGCTTCTGGTTCTGCACGTAGAGCTTTTCGTATTTTTCATAGAGTTTCTCATTCTCTTTTTTAACCCCGACGAGGTTGACATAGGAATCAAAGACCCCTCCGAGCGCACTGACAGGTTTGCTCGCAACGTTGAGCACCGGCCCGAAAATACTGCTCACGCCACTTTTCAGCGTAGAATAGAACCTTGCCACAAAGGGCGCGTTGGTAAAAGAAAGGAATGATACGACAAGAACGAGAATGGCTATGATTATAGCTATCGAATTTCTCAAATCGCCACTATCTTAAAAATATGTTGCTATCTCTTTCAGGAGACTTACCTCATCGAGTGCTTTTCCGGCCCCTTCCACGACAGCCGTCAAAGGGTTTTCGGCAATGATGACAGGAAGACGGGTGACCTCTTTGATGAGGACGTCGAGGTTTTTCAGCAGCGCTCCCCCACCGCTTATGACGATTCCCTTGTCGACGATGTCCGATGCAAGCTCGGGCGGTGTCCTTTCCAGGGCTATTCTGACGGCCTCAACGATGGCGTTCACCGGTTCATTGATGGCCTCCCGTATCTCCTTGGACGAGATCTCGAGCGTTTTCGGAATGCCGCCGACGAGGTCCCTTCCCTTGATCTCCATGGTCATCTCTTCTTCTTCGGAACTGGGGTATGCTGACCCGATGTTGATCTTGATCATTTCGGCGGTCCTCTCGCCGATGAGGAGGTTGTACTTGCGCTTGACGTACTGGATAATGGCCTCGTCGATCTTGTCGCCAGCGACGCGCACCGAATTGCAGTAGACGATGCCGGCGAGACTGATGACGGCCACTTCCGTCGTGCCTCCGCCGATGTCGACGATCATATTGCCGCTCGGCTCCGTAATGGGGAGACCAACGCCTATCGCGGCCGCCATGGGCTCCTCAATGAGGTACACTTCACGTGCTCCCGCCGATTCGGCGGACTCCTTCACGGCCCTTTTTTCAACGGGCGTGATCCCCGACGGCACGGAAATGACGATGCGGGGCCTGGCGTAGGACTTCTTGTTGTGTATCTTCTGAATGAAGTATTTGAGCATTGCCTCGGTGATCTCGAAATCAGCGATGACGCCGTCTTTCAGGGGCCGGATTGCGACAATGTTGCCCGGGGTCTTGCCGAGCATCTTCTTTGCCTCTTCGCCGACGGCGATGACCTTCTTCGTCCCCCGCGAATCCTTGTGGACGGCCACGACCGAAGGTTCATTGGAAACGATCCCCCTGCTTTTCACATAGACAAGGGTGTTTGCGGTGCCCAGGTCTATCGCCAGATCTTTTGATATAAATCCAAAGAGCGATTCGAACATCTACTCTCCCCTTAACCGCGAATTTAAAAGTTATTGAAAAAACAGCCTTAATATACTATTTTAAAGTTTCAAAATCAATAATCTTTAGAGGTAATAAAACCAATGCTCAAGTTCATGAGAAAATATGCAAAAAGCTACTTGATCAAGATCATATTCGGCGTGATCATCATTGTTTTCATTTTCTATTTCGGGGCGGGATCCATCCGGGAGAAGGAGACCGTGATCGCCGAGGTCGGCAGTTTTAATATTACGGAGCTGGAGTACCGGGAGACTTACAACAAAGAGGCCGAGATGTTCCGGAAGCTTTATCGGGACAAGATGGACGACATGCTCCTCGCGGATCTCAAGGAGAAGGTCCTCGGCGACATGATCAACAGGTATATCCTTCTCGGCGAGGCCAAAAAGCTGGGAATCTCCGTGAGCGACCAGGAATTCGCCGATCTCCTCGGCGGCGTCGAGGCCTTTCAGACGGAAGGGAAGTTCGACCAGGAGCGTTATGTCGCGGTGCTGAAACAGAACAAGCTCGAACCGGAACAGTTCGAGAAGTCCGAAAAGACCATGCTCCTTTTGCGCAAGGTCGTCAGTGTCATCAAGGACACGGGTGCGCCGGTCTCCGACGCCGACATCTGGTCCGGGTACGTTCGGGAGAAGGGCAAGGTGGGTCTCGCCTATTCGCGCTTCGATCCCGATTCTTACAAAGGGAAGGTCTCGGTAAGCGATAAGGAATTGAACGACATATACGAAAAAGAAAAGGAACGGTTTCGCGGGGAGAACACCTACCGCCTGAAGTTTGTCATTCTTGACGGTGCGAGCGGTCTCAGGGACGACCAGGCCTACATGGACCTTCTCAAGATGAAGGATATCGATGCCTACGGGCGGCAAAAGGGCCTCACCGTATCCGATACGGGTAATGTGCGCCAGAGCGAACTTTTCAAGACATACAAGGCCCTCAAGATCGAGGCATGGCTCAAGGATCTCAGGCGTGGCGATATCTCCCTTCCCGTGCGCGATGACGGGAAGTCATACATCTTTCAGGTCGTGGAGCGGCAGGACGGCAAGCCCATGGAGAAAAGCGAGGCGCTGGCCAGCTTAAGGAGCAGGATAGTCGGCCAGAAGGCAAAGGAGATGGCTCGCCTGGCGGCTGAAGACGCACTCAAGGCCGGGTCGACGGGGAAGACCCCTGCGGGTTTTGTGTCGAGAACGGCCTCATCGATCCCCAGGCTCGGAGTGGTCCCGAAGGGTGATATGGACCTCCTCGGACTTACAAAGGAGAACCCTGTCTATAAAAGGCCGGTCGAGATAAACGGCGATTACTATATATTCTCCTTTATGGGCGAACAGGCCCCGGACCGGCAGGAATGGGAGAAGAACAAGGAAGGCTTCAGCCGGTATTACGCGGCGAGACATAAGGAGCAGCTCCTGAGGTCCTTTATCGAGGAGTCGAAACAGGCCATGCTCAAAGACGGGAAGATCAAGATACTCAAAAACCCGAAGGAACTGTAAAGAAGTCCTGCCCATGGTGATCCTCGGCATTGATACCTCCTGCGACGACACATCGGTGGCACTCCTGGAAGACGGCAGGAGGATCCGGTCCCACATCGTCTCCAGCCAGGCTGACCTGCACAAGCACTTCGGCGGGGTCGTTCCCGAGATAGCGTCCCGAAAACACGTAGAACTCATAGACTCCATATACCAGGACGTCCTCTCTCAGGGGGGTGCCGTGTCAGGGGACATAGACCTCGTAGCCGTCACCGCCGGGCCCGGTCTCATCGGAAGCGTTCTCGTCGGCCTCTGTTTCGCCAAAGGGCTGTGCCTTGCTCTGGGAAGACCCCTTATCGGGGTGAACCACATCGAAGCCCACGCCATGAGCATCTTCCTCGAGCGTGAGGTGGAATTCCCCTTCGTCGCCCTTGTTGTCTCGGGGGGACACACCATCATCCTCCTCATGGAGGCCCCCTGCCGCTTCAAGGTACTGGGTTCCGCGCGGGACGACGCCGCCGGGGAGGCCTTCGACAAGATCGCAAAATTCCTCGGCATCGGCTACCCCGGCGGGAGGGTCATCGAGGAGATGGCGCGAAGCGGCTCAAAAGACTACGTTGCCTTCCCCCGTCCCATGATGGACGACAGTAATTGCGATTTCAGTTTCAGCGGTCTCAAGACGGCCTTCCTCACCTATGCCAAAAAGCATGTGATCGACGACTCCACGATAAATGACGTTCTGGCCTCATTTCAGGAGGCCATCTGCGATGTTCTGGTCTTCAAGACCTTCAGGGCCGCGAGGCTCAACAATGTGAAACGGATCGTTGTCGGCGGCGGTGTTGCAGCAAACGGCAGGCTGCGCGACTTGTTCACTGAACGCTCACGACGGGAGGGCTTCGACGTCATGATCTCATCCCCTCAGTTCTGCACCGACAACGGGGCCATGATCGCATCGCTCGCCTCCTTCCATGCCGCGGCAGGGATGTACTCTCGTCTCGATATCAAGGGATATTCGCGGATGGCGATGCGATGATCCGGCGGCCATGCTGAAAAAGCGGTTTTCACAAAATCTCATAAAGGATGGCAACATCCTGCGGAAGATGGTTGCCCTCGCCGGGATCGTCCCCGGGGACACGGTGGTGGAGATAGGCGCCGGACGGGGTGACCTGACGCGGGCCATCGCCTCGTGCGCCGCGCGGGTCATCGCCATCGAGCTCGACCGTGACATGATTCCCTACCTGGAGACGGTTGCACGGGCATCTTCCAACATCGAGATCGTCCCCGGCGATATACTGTCCGTTGATATCGCCCAATTTGCCCGGGAGCACACCGTCAAGGTGATGGGCAACATCCCTTACGGGATCACGGGGCCCATTGTTTTTAAGCTCATCGATGAAAGAAGGTCCATCGAGAGCGCCTTCCTTACGGTGCAGAAGGAAATAGGTGAACGGATAACAGCGAATCCCGGGACGAGGGCATATGGGTCCTTGTCGGTGGTCCTGCAACTCGTCGCCCATGTCAGGGTTCTCATGCGCCTCAAACCGCAGGTTTTCATCCCGCCGCCGAAGGTGGAAAGCATCTACTTCGCCATGCGTTTCCGTGACGATGCAGGGGATGTCGATGACGCCCTTATCGCATTCATTCGCGGTGCCTTCAGCCACAAGCGGAAATTCATGCGCCACGCCCTCCTGGAGCGCTGCACCGGAGCTGAGGTGGAAGCCCTCTACGAAAAAATGACCTTTCCCCGCTCTGTCAGGGCCGAAACCCTCGAACCTGGGATCTTCCGCAGGATGTTCGAAGTGATGAAGGAAGTGAAGGGTGAGGAGTGAGGAGAAGTTTCAGGGCTCCTGCGGTCTTGTCTTGAGGCCTGCGCCCCTGACGATATCGGGGACGATCTCTTCCCATTCGATGGCCATGATGTGTATTCCCGCCACGCCCTCGATGGCTTTGACCTCCTCAATGGTTTCAAGACAGATCGCGATACCTTCTTCCCGATGGCGCTCTTTCGGAACGGAGGCCATGCGCTCCACAAGGTGATCGGGGACATCCATCCCCGGAACAGAATTCTTCATGTATCGTGCCATTCCCGGCGACTTCATGGGGGTGATCCCGGCAAGGACAAAGGCCTTTTCGTGAAGACCGAGATCTCGGACCATCGCCATCCATCGGGCAAATTTCTCGACGTTGAAAATGCACTGCGTCTGGACGAAACGCGCCCCCGCCTTGATCTTTTTTGCAAGCCTCAGCGCCCTTATCTCGAAAGGGTCCGCGAAGGGATTTTCGACGCAGCCGATGAAGAGCTCCGGCCTGCCCTTGATCTCATCGCCGCCGAGGAACCTTCCTTCGTCGCGCATGGTGCGCACCGTGTCCACGAGTTGAACGGAGTCTATGTCATGGACGTTCTTTGCGCCGGGGTGGTCGCCGAATGACTGGTGGTCGCCGCTGAGGCACAGGATATTCCTGATTCCCAGCGCGGCGGCGCCGAGGATGTCGCTTTGAAGGGCTATGCGGTTGCGGTCGCGGACGGTCATCTGCAGTATTGGCTCTAACCCGGCTTCCTTGAGAATGAGGCACGCCGCCATGCTCGACATGCGGACAACGGCCGTCTGATTATCGGTAACGTTCACGGCGTCGACGGACCCCTTGAGATATCCGCCTTTCCTGCGGATGCTTTCCGGGTCGGCCCCTCTCGGCGGGCCGCATTCCGCCGTGACCGCAAAATGTCCCCTGCTGAGGACCTTCTCCAGGTTGTCCGGCGCTGTCATATCCTCATGTCCTCTCTCACCCTCCTGCGGGGTCCTCCGTCACGGGATGAGGACCAATCCCGGGGCTTTTCGATCTCGCCGTACCTGTCAAGCTCTCCGAGGGCCCCAAGCCTGTCGATGATGAGCTGCCAGGCGCAGGGTGTGTCGTTGCGAAGCTCGCATTTGCCGTCTTGCGAACCACCGCAGGGACCATTCAGAATACTCTTCGCGCACCTCGTGATGGGGCATATCCCGCATGTCCTGTCGAGAACGCAGTTTCCGCATCCCTGGCATCGCTCCGCCCATATTCCATGTTCCTCGGTAATGCCCATGAAGCGGGTATTGACACCGGGCAGAACCCTCTTGCCCGGGTAGGTTTCGGCGATAAGCTGGATACCGCAACCGCAGGCGATGGACAGGATTGCGTCGTACCCGTCCATTGTCCCGGCGAGTGCGTTCACGTACTCCGGGTCACACTGGCGCTCGAGGGTTTTCTCATCGACCTCGATGGGTCGTCCCTCTGTGTGTCTTCTCATGCGGATCTGCGACGCAAGGAGAGCTCCCTCTTTCGCGCCCCCCACGGCACAGACAGTGGCGCATTCGTTGCACCCGATAAGAAGTATCCTCTCGCAGGGCGCGACCATCCCAATGATCTCATCGAAAGGCTTGCGGTCGGCAACGATCATAAAGACTCCTCGAATGACTGTTTCATGTTTCATGTTACATGTTACAGGTTAAAAAACCAGTGGTACGCTATTAATAGACTATATGTGGTCTATAAAAAGCATGTGACCGTTTCACAAGACATCGTTGCTGCCGGCATGGGATCGATTGCCGGTTATCATATCGTCCTGTTCCCCTATCTCGCGGGGAGAATCAAACATAGTTGACCGAGGCTCCGTTCAAAGCTTCTGGAGTATATCCTCGAGCATCTTTCCCAGTTTTGATTCCTCTGTCTCGTCGGCGTATTTCGGGCGTTCGATGTCGGGGAAAAGGCCGAAGATACCATTTGTCAGCACCTCGGCATGGGGAGGACATCCGGGCAGATGTGTGCCGGACCCCGCATTGTGCTGCTGGCAGACGCCGAGGAAGATATTTACCTCGTCAGGGTTGACCCCTGGTGAGGTTGGACCAAGCCAGATGTTGACCTTTTTAGGGAAGGGCCTGTCAATAATGGACCGGCTGGGGTCGGATGGGTCCGGTCTTCGGAGCTTGGAAAGAACGAAATGAAGATATCCCTTGCAGCCGGGGCACGCCTCGTCGGAATGGATCTCGAGGAAGGCGCCGCCGCTGACGTCTATCGGGGGCTGGAAAAAAGGGCGCGCCACTTCTTCCACGGAGGCGCCGACGATGTTGATCTTGTTCTTCTCGATAGGCCCCAGTCCCTGCATCCAGGCAAGGAACACGGGGGGAGACGTCCTGGGTTCAAGCCCCATGATCTGCATGGCGACGGAATCGACGGCAACAGGATTTGTGCCTCCTACGAGAACGTCCATTTTCTTGGGTGTTCCCGACACGGGCCCGAAGTCCTCGAGGCCGGTCAGACCGTCTATGATGATCAGTTTGGGTTTGACGAGATGATGGATATTTACGAGGCTTTGCCACAGGCCGAAGAAATGGGACATGTATTTCTCGATGGGGGGTACAGCCCCCTGGAGGTTCTTTATGGCGAGGGAGGAAATGGCGGCGAAATGGATCTTCATCACGGGGACGCTGATGATGACATCGACCATCTCCAGCGTTGCGGGGATCTTCCGGGATGACATTCTTTTGCACCCCGGGACCTGCTTTTCCAGGAGCCTGTCGGTGTTCAGGTCGATGAGGCTGACCTTCGCGGGATCAAGCGCCACGATCTCTTCATAGCCGTAATGGCTGAACATCTTTGACGTCGCACTGCGGTTGATCGAAGACCCTTCGGCAATGTAGACGTGTGATGCGAGGCCGAGGACGATCTCGGTAAGCGCCTTGACGACACGGATATCGGTGACGATGCCGCCCACGACCTTCCCGTCCTTGTAGCCGTGGTCGCTCACAACGTTCGGCTTGATGGCGACGCTCTGTCCGGGTTTGACGAACTTTCGCAATCCACCGAGCTTGTCTATGAGACCTGCAACACCCCTTTTGATCTCGTCATACGTCTGGGTGGGGGGCACCTTTTCAATGGCGACGCGTTCCTTTTTTCGGTACGTGTGGAAGGGCTTTCCCGTCCCCGTTTTCTTCATGAGCACCGATGTGCTCAATTCCATCTTAACGAGGTCGTAACCGTTGCGGCTGGGGAAAAGGGTAGGCCTGAAGCCGTATTCGAGAAGAAGAGCATATTTTTCCTGGTCCGCCTTCAAAAGAGAGGCAGCTACCAGGCTTTCGCGTGAGATGAGGGTATCGAGCATGGCAGGGCGGGGATCCTTGCCTTTCCATGTGCTTTCGGTGAGTATTTCCTCGACGGTGCTGGTCTTCTTGTCGTAGAAGATCCATCCCACGACCCTGTTGTTCTTGACGGCACGGAATACGGCGATGGAGGAGTTCTTACCCCATTCCTCCCATTTGGAGGCGATATAACCTCCATCGATGCCATCTTTCGTGTAGCGGTCCTTAAGAAGCTTGAAAAGGGTAGGTGTGCGCCTGCCCGTCTTGAAAGATACGTCTCTTGCCATACTGATGACCTCCTGCCCCGCGAAACGCTGTCGCCCGGCCCCGTCAGAACTGACGGAATTATACCAGTTTCTGCGGTTGTAAGAAAGAAGTTATGTGTCCGGCCTGTTCAGGCGTAGATATCGATGTTCGACCCGACAAAGGGCGAGCCGGAAGACGAAGAGATCTGGGTCATGTGCTGGATGTTCTTCGCGGCCTCAAGAATGACCCGGGCGACCGCGGCCTCGGCCTCGATACGGCTTTTTGCGAGGGACATGGCGGCTTCGTTGCGGCTCATGACGTAACTCATAATAGAAGAGACAGAATCGATCATGGCGTCCTCCTGGGAATTTATCGGATAGAGAGGGAAAGACTTAAGTAGGAGATAATTACCAGTGACCAAATTCCAATGACCAAAGAACGAACCTCAGGACAGAGGGGGTTGTTTGTTCTCTTTCTGAATTCTTGACAAACTGAGGCAAACACCGTATACAATCTAACAGTTCATATCTAAACGATAATGGGGAGGTCCTTATGGGTCTTACAGACGAACTGGGGCTCGATCGGCCTGTCGAGACCGTGGAGCATGAAAGCCTGTTGAATATCATCTATACGGGGACCATGATCGCCAGGGCGGCCTTCAGGTATTTCCAGGGGCACAAGCTTACCGACGCCCAGTTCAACGTCCTTGTCCAGCTCAAGTATTCCGACGGAAGGGCTCTTTCGCAGGCTGCGCTGGGCAGGCGCCTGGTTGTCAACAAGGCCGATATGACGGGGATCATTGACAGGCTCGAGAGGACGGGCCTTGTGGTGCGCTCCGCCCACCCCAATGACCGGCGCGTGAAGATGATCAGGATGACCGGGGAAGGCGAAAAAGCGGTCAACCTTCTGGAGCCGGGCTATCTCAACGGGGTAGGGCTCTTGATGTCCGGCATATCCCAGGCGGACCTGAGACGGCTCAACAGGACACTCGAGAAGGTACGGCGCAACGCGAAAGAAAGGCTGATGCCCCGGGGCGGGGGAGAGAGATGAACAGGGAACGCAGTTTCTTAAGGGCGGTCTTCGAGAAGAGCGCGCGGGCCATATTCAAGACTTATTTCAGCGTTGTCCACAGGATCAAGGTCGAAGGACGCGAAAACCTTCCCCGCGGTTTCGACAAGCTTATCGTCATATCGAACCATGCCAGCCTGCTCGACGGCATCATCCTCTGGACCTATATCGATGTGGACCTCAAGATCCTTGTCAACCGGGGAAGGGCACGGGAACTGCTGCTGCGGCCCTTTATGCAGAACAGCTATACGGTGCAGATCGACACCCTTAATCCCTATTCCCTTAAGGGGATCATCGACGAGGTTAACCGTGGCGCGGCGCTCCTCGTTTTTCCTGAAGGACGCGTCACAAGGACGGGCAACCTCATGAAGATCTATGAAGGCGCCGGTTTTGTCGCATACAAAACAGGAGCGAATATCCTCCCCGTGCACCTCGGCAACACCTACGAGACCATCTTTGCAAAAAAACGCCCGGGGAGGAAGATATTTGCCCCCATAACCCTGACCATAGGCGCGATGCGCCCTTCCATCGACCTCGACCGCTTCCAGCCGCACGACAGGAAACGCGAGGCGGCGCGGGCGATCTATGGGATGCTCTGCGAGATGTTCTACCAGGCACACTACCGGCCTTCCACGCTTGGCCGTGAGTTCATCCGCATCTGCAAAAAAAGGGGTTCGAAACCGTTCTTCAAGGATGCGACGGGGGTCGAAGTGAGCTATCGCAAGGCCCTTGTGGGAGGGCTTATCCTGGGAGAGAAGCTTTCATTCCATGAGGGAGAGAACACAGGCGTTCTTCTGCCCAACCTTGTGGCCACGGCGCTCGTCATCTATGGACTTCTGGCGTTCCGAAAGGTTCCCGTCCTTCTTAACTATTCCAGCGGTCCAAAAGCCTTGCGGCATGCGATGGACCTTGCCGGCTGCAAGACTATTGTCACGTCCCGGACATTCCTCGAACGAGTGAAGATCGATCCCGGCCTCTTCGAGGGCGCCCGTATCGTCTATCTCGAGGACCTGAAGCAGACGATCGGTACGGGCGACAAAGTTCGGGCGCTGACGAGGGCCTTCTTTCCCGGCAGGCTTGCACGGATGTCGCGCGAAGAGCATGGTCGAACGGCCGCTATTCTTTTCACCTCGGGATCGGAAGGCGTGCCGAAAGGCGTGTGCCTGTCCCACGAGAACATCATAGCCAACATATGGCAGGCCCTCTCATGCATAGATGTGGGTGCCAACGATTATTTCCTTAATGCTCTCCCCGTATTCCACAGTTTCGGACTCACGATCGGGGTCTTCCTGCCCCTTTTCGCGGGAGCACGCTCCTTCCTGTATGTAAGCCCGCTCCATTACCGCATCGTCCCCGAGATCGCCTACGAGGAAGGATGCACCATCCTTGTGGGAACGAACATCTTCCTCAACGGCTACTCCCGAAGGGCGCACCCTTACGATTTTTACAGCATGCGCTACGTATTCTGCGGAGCCGAGGCGTTGAGCGAGGCGGTCTTCGAACGTTACGCAAAGGTCTTCGGCATACGGGTAATGTCCGGTTATGGCGCCACGGAATGCGCGCCCATCGTCTGCATGAACAGCGCCCTCGAGAATAAGCATGGCAGTGTCGGTAAGGTGCTTCCCGGTCTTGAATACAAGGTGGTTCCCGTCGAGGGAATAGATTCCAAAGAGGGGCATACGGGTCGTCTCTTCGTGAAGGGCAGGAACGTCATGATGGGGTATCTCCACAACGAGGCCGCGAACCACAAGTACCTTGTGGAGGACGGCGGCTGGTACGACACGGGCGACATCGTGGAGGTGGACGACAGCGGTTTTGTGACGATTGTGGGGAGGCTCAAGCGCTTCTCCAAAATAGGCGGCGAGATGATATCCCTTACGGCCATAGAGGAGGCCCTTGCCGGCATATTCGGCGAGCGAGGGGAACTTGCCGTCATGGCCGTCGCCGACGAGCGCAAGGGAGAGCGGCTTGTCCTCGTGACGAACGCCAGGGACGCAGACCTTAAGAGCGTCCGCGATGCCCTTCGCGAAAAAGGCCATTCAGACCTGGCCTTCCCCCGTGATATCATCTACATGAAGGAACTGCCGAAGCTCGGAACAGGCAAGCCGGATTATGTGACAATAGAGAAGATAATAACCAATGACCAAATTTCAATAACCAAATAAGGAAGACAATGACCAACGAGCGAACTGGAGGACAGGGTGGTTTTTTTGGTTATTCCTTCATTTCTTCCCGGTGCATATGAAGAACACTTCCGAGCTTACGCTTCGTGAGGCGGCGGGCTTGAACTGTGATACCTTGCGGAAGCGTTTCTCGAGAGCCGCCGCGATGCCTTTCTGAACACTGGTTGAGAAGGATTTGATAACAAAATGGCCCCCGGGCTTTAGTCCCTCGTCGACGGCCTTGAGGACGGAGGCGAAAAGTTCTTCTATGCGCGCGTCGTCCACCTCACGCACGCCGGACAGGTTGGGAGCGATGTCGCAGGTGACTGTATCGACGGCCCCCATGGAGGACCTGGCAAGAAGGTCCTGTATGTTCGTTTCGCGTATGTCCGCCTCGACGGCGGTGACGTTCTTCCGGGGGAGGGGCGGTGTGGGCAGGATGTCGATGCCGATGACGGTTCCCTTTTCGCCGACCATCTCGGCCAGGACCTGGAGAAAACTTCCCGGCGAACAGCCCAGGTCGAGGACGGTATCCCCCTTCTTGATGAGATGGAACTTGTTCTCGATCTCCTTGAGCTTGTAGGCGCTTCTTGCCCGAAAGCCTTCCTGCTTCGCCTTCTTGTAGAATGGGTCTTTAAGGATGAACCTAGCCATAGGGATTGAGGATGATGCTCCCTTCGGCCGGTTTCTCCTGGGGGGTATGGAGGCTTTTCCTCAGGAAAAAGAAAAGGACGTCGTCAAGGGCCGCCCCGTCCTGAAGGATCGAGATCGTTCCCCGGTAGCGGGCATGATCGCCCATGACATGAAAGAAATAGGCGTAGTCCTCAAGCATGCGCTTGAGAAAGGGTATCTGCGATGTGATTTCGTGGTGTCCGATGAGGTCTCTGAGGAACTTGTCCTGCCTGTCTTCGGTCATGCGCTGCGGCAGAACGATCGTGGACCCTCCCGTTGAAAGATAGGTTGCGCGGTCTTCTTCGATACTTCCCCAGGACAGGGAGAAAGGCACGAACATTTCGTGGGTGAGAATATCCTCCAGCGACAGGGCAGCGACGTCATCTGCCACGGGGAGGGAATAGATGTCGTCGGGTCTGTGAACGGTATCCTTCAAATGAGCGACAAAGGACCTGAGCGATCCCATCGCGTCGGTGAAGCGCCCCGACAGCCTCGATCCTTCCTCCACGATAAATGCGGCATAGGCGGGAGATATCTCCATGAGGAAGGCCGGCTCTTTCGCATTGTTCCTGTAAGCCGCTATGATCTCCTCGAGAGATTTTTTGTCCACGGGCGAGCTCATGAGCTCGCGGAGACCTTCGCTGAAATGGATATCACCATTGAGAAAAACGAAGGTGTTCTTCTTGATCTCGTAGGCGGCCATGACGATCCGGGATAGGGTATGGTCGAAGTTTGTCAGGAAGCCCCTGTTGAAGCGCACCTCCTCGACCTTTCTGAGGACCGGTGTGCCCTGTGCGACGGGTTCCTCCACCTTTACGCCTGAGGATCTCAGACGGAATATTGCCTTGCGGATCAGTTTGCGGACCTCTTTGCCGGTCTCCTGAGGGTAGATGGCGTTGAGAAAAACGCCGGTCTCCGGGCTCTTCCCGCCTGCCAGGCCCTTGAGCAGGGAAACCCTCTCGTCACCCGTGAGGGTGAAGTAATACTCCACTCTTTTTTCAAGGTCCTGGGCGCTGTCGATCGCCTTGATCAGCTCATCCATAACGGGGTATGTTCATTCCCTCGGGGTGTTCTTTTCCTTCAGCGTTTCACGGAGAAGCCCGCCTTCTCGACGGCCGCTTCGAGATCCTTCTGACTCGCCCTGGCTTCATCGTATTTGACCACGGCGCTTCCAATCTGCACATCGCTCGAGTCAACCCCGGCGACGGCACCGAGGGCCTTCTTGACCGCCATAACGCAATGCTGGCAGCTCATGCCGTCTATCGTTAATTTCGCTTCAGCCATGATGCCCTCCTTATTTTTTCTGATTATACCACAACCGGAAAGGATTATTATCTTCTATTCTTCTTCCAATTCATTCGTGAGCTGGGCGATGACGCGGCAGTGGTCCGATATGTGTTCCAGGTTGACGAGGACGTCCACGTATATGGGTCCGGCCTCGGCTATGCAGAGCTTTTGGTAGAACCGGTCGAGGTGGTTGGCGATGGCCTTCTTTATCTTCACATCTATTCTACGCTCCCGTTCGACTATGACGCGTATCAGCTGAATGTCTTTCTTCTCGACGAGCCTGGCGGTATCGGCCAGGTTTTCGAGGACGAGCATCCCTATGTCGCGAAGCTCCTCATTTGCGGCCGGGGTGAAGTGGGCTCTTCGCTTGGACTTCTGTTCCGCCAGTTCGCCGAGATTGACGGAACGGTCTCCCATGCGCTCAATATCGTAGGCAAAGGATGAGAAGGCAAAGAGCTTTTTTGTCAGCGGCTGAGAAAGAGCGCGGGAGGATATGCCCCACAAATATTTTGTTATCTCGGCCTGCAGGTTGTCCATGACAAGCTCCATGTACATGAGGTTCTGCTGCTGGTTCCTCCGGTAGGCCACAAAGAGTTCCAGCGATTCCCGAAGCATCCTCTGCGCCAGCGCGATCTGTCGCTTCAATTCATCTCTGACGCAGACAAGGGCCTTGTCCGGATTACCAAGATGTTTTGTGTCGAGGTACTCCGGCCACATGGGGATGATGCCGTGCTCTCCGGGGAGGATCCTGCGGATGGCCTTTGAAAAGGGGGTGAGGAAAAAGATAAAGAGGGCCGCGATGATAAAATTGAAAAGGACATGGCCCAAAGCCACCTGCTGGGCGATGGTCGACGCAGCCGTTTTCAGCAGCGCAATGAATGGGGACAGGAACACCATGCACACGAGGCCGCCGACACACTTGAAAACGAAATGTGCGAGTGCCGTCCGCCTGCCGTTGACATCGCTTGCCACGCTGCCGATGAGAACCGTCGCCGTGGTGCCGATGTTCGCGCCGATGACTATCGGGATGGCGTTGTCTATGGATATGAGTCCCTGCATGCCCAGTATGACAAGCATGCTGATGGGGATTGCCGATGCCTGAACGATCCCCGTAAAGACGAGACCTATAAGAAGACCCGTCAAGGGGTACATCGTCGAGAGGAAATACCGGGTGAAGGCGGGGCTTTCCTTGAGTGGTGCCGCAGCGTCGCCGATGAGGCTCAGTCCGTAGAATATGGTGCCGAAATAGAGAAGGGCCTCACCGATGGTTCTGACACGGTCTTTGCCGGCAAAATAAAGGATGATCCCACCGAAGAGGAAAAGGGGCGATATGTCCGTGACTTTCCAGACGACGAGCTGTATGGTGACTGTCGTCCCGATGTCGGCGCCGAGCAAGATACCCAGAGAATGATAGAAACTTACGAGCCCCGCGCTTACGAGCCCCATTGTGAGAAGCGTCGTCGCCGAGCTGCTCTGAAAGAGAATGGTGGTGACGAGCCCCATGACGAGCCCGTAAAAAGGTTTCCTGACAGAAAAACGGATATACTCCCGAATCCGGGAACTGAACACCCGCTGCATCTGCTCGCTCAGTTTGAGCATGCCCAGGAGGAAAAGGGCGACGCCAGCCAGGAAAGTAAAGATGTACTGGATCATCCCCTGTCAGGATATCTTACTGCCGTTTGGTATGTCCTTGTCCAGTGTCAGGAGAACGATGGAAGACTTATCCTCATTGGAAGCGGCGAGCAGCATCCCGTGGGACATGATGCCCCTGAGCTTGCGGGGCTCGAGATTGGCCACAACGGCTATCTTTTTCCCGATGAGCTCTTCCTTCGTATAGTGTTGTTTGATCCCGGCGGCAATGAGACGCTCTTCACCCATGTCGATGGTCAGTTTGTAGAGCTTGTCCGCCCCCTCGATATCTTCACAGGCCTTGATCTCGGCCACTCTGAGATCGATCTTGATGAAATCGTCAAATACAATGTTGTCCATGGTGACTCCTTAGGTTTACCGATCCCGGCATGCCCGGTGATCAGAATTATTCACGGCATGGCCATGACCGTGTTCTTCAGGATGCCTATGCCTTCGATCTCCACTTCAACGGTGTCACCGGGGAAAAGAGGGCCGACACCGGGAGGCGTTCCCGTGATTATCACATCTCCGGGGAGAAGGGTCATTATCCCCGAGATGAAGGAAACCAGGTCATAGACATTGAAGATCATGTTGGCCGTTGTCGACTGCTGCCTGATCTCGCCGTTTACGCGCGTCATGATCCCGAGGGCAGCCGGGTCCACGTCCCCGACGATCCGCGGCCCGAGGGGACAGAAGGTATCGAAGGATTTCGCCCTTGTCCATTGACCGTCCATTCGCTGCAGGTCCCTGGCGGTGACGTCGTTGGCACAGGTGAATCCGGCAATGAAACTGCGTGCCTCGCCGACGGTGACGTTCCTTGCCTGTGCAGCCATGACGATGCCGAGTTCTCCTTCGTAATGGAGTTCCTGAGACTGGGTTGGGTACAGAATGGTGTCCCCGTCACCGATGACCGATGTGGACGGCTTCAGGAAGATGAGCGGATAATCGGGAATCTCCATCTTCAGTTCCCTGGCGTGGTCCCTGTAATTGAGCCCGACGGCCACGACCTTTGAGGGTTCGATGCCCATACTCATAGGGCCTTGCGGTATGTGTTCATGTTGTTCTATTTTACGCTTTCCCCGTGTTGCACTGTCAAGCTATTTCCTCTCCTTGACAAAGGTATGCCGGGAAGATCAAAATTAAGGTATATTACCGAGAAAGGGGCATCATCATGACGAAGGCATCATACCGCAGGTCTCTTTTTTACATACTTCTTCTGGCGGTCCTTGTCCTTGCCGCCGCCGGCTGCGCCATCAATCCCGTAACGGGCGAGCAGGAACTGATGTTCGTTTCCGAGGAGCAGGAGATACAACTCGGCAAAGAGCTTTATCCCAATGCCCTGTGGAGCGGAGAGGGCGGGGGAGGCGAATACAGGGACGCGGCGCTGAAATCTTACCTGACGAGCGTCGTGGTGAATATCCACCGGGTGTCGCACAGGCCCAACCTCCCTGTCGACTTTGCCGTTCAGAATTCCTCGGTGCCCAATGCCTGGGCCATACCGGGACATGTCGTGATGACACGGGGCCTTCTCACGGCGCTCGACAACGAGGCGGAATTCGCCTATGTCATGGGACACGAGATGGGCCATGTTTCAGCGCGCCATTCAGCAAGACAGATGACATACGGTATGCTCGGTCAGTTCCTTCTCGCCGGCGCCGGCATTGCGATGGCGGGTTCGGAGTATTCCGATGCGGCGCTCGCGCTGGGATCGGCGGGTGCCGGACTTATCCTTCTCAAGTTCAGCAGGAACGATGAACTCGAGGCGGACAGGCTTGGCGTGTCGTACATGACCAGGCTGGGCTATGACCCCAGGGCCGCCCTCACCGCTCACAGGAACCTGGAGAAGGTCTCCGACCAGTACGCTCTCTCCATCGGTCAGAGCAGGCAGGAAAGCAACTTCTTCAGCGACCTTCTTTCCTCCCACCCCCGAACATCCATCCGTCTCGAGGAGATACAGGGCATTATCAACCAGACGCCCCGAACGGTCGTCCTGGGGGATGGCACGGCACGGCAGCGCTTCCAGGGGGCCGTTGCGAACATTCGCCGCGTCAACACGGTGTATGCGAAATATTATGACAAGGCTGTCCGCTCCCTGGAGAAGAACAATACCCGGGAGGCCATGTCCTACATCAGTCAGGCTATCGCCCAGGATCCCCGACAGGCCCCGTTCTATGCGCTCTATGGCAGCATTCTCGTGAAACAGAACAACCTTCCTGAGGCGGAACGCTATTTTTCAAAGGCCCTGAGCATCGACGGCAACTATCAGCCCGCGCTTCGGGGAATAGGCGTTATCAGGTATGCCGCCAACAGGCATTCGGAAAGCGTGCAGTACCTCCAGAGGAGCCTGCGGCTTTTCCCGCAGGACCCGGCATCGAATTATTTCATGGGAATGAACTACTACAAGACGCGTTCTTACAAGTATGCGATCGGTTACCTGAAACCCTTCTCGGAGGCGGTGCCGAGGCATCCGAGGATCCATGCCATCCTTGGGCAGTGCTACGAAGCGGTAGGTGACTACCAATCGGCATACGGCCAATATTCGATGCAGCTCCAGGTCGCCCCCAACAATGAGGCGGGCACCGTTGCAAGGTCGCGCGCCAGGTCCATCCAGATGCAGTTTGCTCCAAAGAAATAAGGACGGTTTCAGGTTTTCAGTTTCTTCCCCACCTTCTCTTCCACCGAGGCTATCTTACCTTCGAGCCTGCCGGAGGCGCCCTTGCGGATATCGAACTTGACGGTGGAATAGATGCGGCCGCAGTCCGGTTCGAGTTGCTCGCAGCACTTCCTGATGATGGACAGGGCCTCGTCCATGGTGTCCACCTCCACGACGGTGCCCATGGGGGTGAGGCGGTAGGCGGTGGTGCTCTCGTCGATGATCTTGAGCAGGCGTGAAACGTAGGCACTGACGCTGGTGCCCTTGTCTGTGGGAAACATTGCAAATTCGAATAGAACGGACATGAAAGGCCTCCTATTTCAGACGCGGGAAGCTGTGATGATCCTCATCCCTTTCCTTCCGGCTCCCCGTTTTGTATACTAGTATAGAACATTCTGGAAAGGATAGAAAAATGGCAGCGAAGAGAAAGGGACTGACAATATTTCTCATCTCATCCGGAGTGGTTGTCTGTCTTGTTCTGATCGCGGCGGTCTTTCTCGTGAAATATGCCAATGTCATTGCCAAAAGCCGTATCGAGAGAACCCTGGGAAAGGATTTTTCGATAGGGCGCATTGAGCTGAAATGGGGCAGTGTTCGCGCGCAGGACATCGTGATGAGGAACAGGGCCGGGAAAGAGGTCATAAAGGTTGAAGGCCTCGTGGTCAGGGCCAGCTTCATGGGCCTTCTCAGGAAAAAGTATATCATTTCGAGCGTCGTCGTGGAAAAGCCCTATATGTATGTTGAAGTCGACAACAAGGGCCATCTCGTCAGCCCCGCCTTCCCCGTCGGCGAGAAAGCAACCGGGAAGGAGAAGAAAGAGGGAGGAGAGGCACATCGGCCCGAGGCGGCACAGCCTCCGATCGTGCTCAAGAAGATCGTTGTCGTGCAGGGGTCTGTCGACTACCTCGACCGTAAATCACCGAGTGTTCCGGTGATGACCAGGGTGCGGGATATCAATATGGAGATGCGTGATCTCACCGTACCTTTTACGAACGATCTCACCCGCTACACCCTCAGGGCTGCCATTCCCGAAGGCAGGAGCACCGCCAGCGTGAAGAGCGAAGGCAAGATCAGGCTTCAAGGCAAGGATATGGAATGCACGGCTGCGGTGAGAGGGCTTGACATCACACATTTCAAACCCTACTACCGGGGGAGTCGGAGCGTGAATATCACGAGGGGGCTCCTTGATCTCGATGTGCGGGCCGAGATTGTTTCGCGCAAAGTTCACGCACCGGGTAAGGCGGTGCTCAAAGGCCTCGAATTCGAGAGTCGTCCCGGTTTGGGCAACCGCTTCATGGGGGTGCCCATCACGCTTGTACTGGCTTTTCTGAAGAAGAGCGGTGACCAGATACCCGTTGATTTTGTCGTTGCCGGCGACCTCAGCAACCCCAGGTTCAATATCGCGGAGGATTTTACGAACGGGCTCGCCTTCGGGGTCGCCGAAAAACTGGGCTTTTCAGTGAAGGACATAGGAGGATCGGTCTTCGGCGTCGGCGCCGAAGGCACCAGGAAGGTGGGCGAAGGCATACAGGACATCGGTGAAGGGATACAGGACATCGGTGAAGGGATAAAGAAGATGTTCAAGAAATAAAGACGGTTTCAGTCTTTAGTCTCTCTTGTACTTTTCGTTCAGAGCTCTCTTGAAACGGGGGGCGTAGATGATGTCGAAGGCCTCCTCTTTTGCGGGGAAGAGATTGAGGGCTTGCTTGCGCACCCCCTCGACGATGTGCATGGCGTGGTCGTGGGAGATGTCCTGAGTGCGGATGAACTCGAGGGCAAAATCGACGACGAAACGAAGCCTTCTCAGTTTTCTTTCTTCTTCCAGGATGTCGCCCATGCCGTTCTCGCTCCCGTCACCGGAACCGCGATGCAATGCGGCGTCAACGGGCGGGACCCTTTCCTGTTGTTTCTGTCAATTCGAAGAGGATAATGAGCCCGATACCTGTGGAAACGGCTATATCAGCCACATTGAAGGCTGGCCAGTGGCATTTTCCGTAATAGAAGTCGAGGAAATCGACGACGCTGCCATAAACGATGCGGTCATATATGTTGCCCAGGGCACCCGAAAGAATGAGGCACAGCGCCAGGGTCTTCGCACTCCTCATTGCGTACCTGATAAGGATGTAGATCAAAGCGGCGGCGACCAGGACGGGCACTATGGTGAAGATGTACTTCGCATATCCGCTCTGGTTCAAGACGCCGAAGACGCCGCCGAAGTTCCTCACGTGAACGATCGAGAAGAAGGATGTCACCTTCATCTCGCTCATCATCGGCATATTCTGAATGACGAGTGCTTTCGTTACCCTGTCGAGGGCGAAGATGACCGGTACTAGAGCAAAGAAAGCGTATCGGAGCATCGTTTGCACACGTTCGGGAATTTCCCGTCCCTGAGGATGGCTGTATCGTACTGCCAGCAGCGCTCGCACTTGTCGCCTTCGGCCTTGAGGACGGTCACATCAAGGGCGGCGGCCTTGCGTACCTCGATCTGAGAGACGATGAAAACGTCCTTCAGCTCATCGCCAAGCCCCGTGAGAGCGTCGTAGTCCTCATCGGGGGCGTCGATGATGACCTTCGTATCGAGGGAATGGCCGATCTCCTTGGCGCTGCGTTTCTCCTCGATCTTTTTGTTCGCGAGTTCACGAACCTTCCAGATCCTTTCCCATTGTTCCTCGATGGCCCCGTTGATAAGGGCCTTGTCCGCCGTGGGGAACTGCGCCAGGAAAACGCTTTCCTCCGCAACATATCCCTTCAGGTAGGACCACATTTCATCCGCCGTTGAGGAAAGGACGGGTGCTATGAGCCTGACGAGGGCGATGAGGGTCTCCAGGATGACGGTCTGGGAGGCCCTGCGTTTTTGGGCGTCCCTGTGCTCAACGTAGATCCTGTCCTTGACGATGTCGAGATACAGGGCGCTGAGGTCGACGGCGCAGAAGTTGTGGATCGCGTGGTAGATCGAGTGCAGTGTGTAATTGTTGTAGGAATCCCCTACGCGGTCTATGAGCCTCATGAGCCGGGACAAGAGCCATTTATCGAGGAGGGAGAGGTTTTCGTAGGGGACGGCATCGCGGCCCGGTTCAAAGTCCTCGTTTATGTTCGCATGAAGGAAGCGCAGGGTGTTGCGGACCCGGCGGTATGTCTCCACGAGGCGATTGATGATGTCCTTCGATATCTTGATATCGTCGCGGTAATCCTCGTAGATGACCCACAGCCGCAATATCTCGGCACCGAACTTATCAATGACCTCGTTGGGGGCTATGACATTGCCGAGGGACTTGGACATCTTTCTGCCCGAGCCGTCAACCACGAAACCATGGGTCAAGACCGCCTTGTAGGGCGCATGGCCTTCGTTGCCCACGGAGGTCAGGAGCGAACTGTGGAACCAGCCTCTGTGCTGGTCGCTCCCCTCCAGATAGAGGTCGGCGGGGTAATTCAGCTCCGGCCTTTTCTTGCAGACGGCTGCCCAGCTCACGCCGGAATCGAACCATACATCGAGGATGTCCTGTTCCTTGGAAAAAGCTGTATTGCCGCAGTGGCTGCACTTTGTCCCCTCGGGCAGGAAATGGGCGGCGTCCTTTTCGAACCAGACGTCCGCACCGGACTGCCTCACGGCCTCGACAACACGGGAGAAGGACCCCTCGCTCCAGAAGGGTTCCCGGCATTTCTCACAGTAGAAGATGGTGATCGGGATGCCCCAGGTCCGCTGACGGGAGATGCACCAGTCGGGACGGACGGAAAGCATGTTATAGATCCGGTCACGCCCCCACGAGGGGATCCACCGTGTTCTGTCGATCTCGTCCAGGCCTTTCTGTCTCAAACCCTGGCTGTCCATGGAGACGAACCATTGCTCCGTTGCCCGGAATATGACGGGTTTTTTGCAGCGCCAGCAATGGGGATAGGAGTGTTCGATCTCTTCCGTGTGGAGAAGAAGTCCCAACTCCTTAAGCTTCTCTATGACCTTCGGGTTGGCGTCCCAGACGTTCATGTCCTTGAAGAACTCCACTTCGTCCATGAAGACGCCCTTTTCGTTGACAGGGGAATAGATTTCGAGACCGTACTGGAGTCCCGTCTCGTAGTCCTCCTCACCGTGGCCAGGCGCGGTATGCACTGCGCCCGTTCCCGTATCGGCGGCGACATAGTCGGCAAATACAATGACCGACTGCCGGTCAATGAAAGGATGCTTGAATGTAAGTCCCCGGAGTGTCTGAGGGTCTATCTCACCGATAATACGGTATCCGGTTATCCCGGCTCGCTGCATGACGTCCTCGAGGAGGTCTTTGAGGACGATGTAGACTTCTTTGTCTGTCTCAACGGAAACGTAGGTGAAATCGGGATGGATGGCGATGGCCAGGTTCGCGGGAAGCGTCCAGGGCGTCGTCGTCCAGATCAGCATGTAGACGGGTTTGTCGGGAAAGCCGGCGAATACAGGCTCTTTCGCCCCGGTATAGGGGAACTTGACGTAGATGGAACTGGACCGCTTGGTCTCATATTCGATCTCAGCCTCAGCGAGCGCCGTCTCGCAGTTAAGGCACCAGTAAACGGGTTTTTTCTTTCGATAGACCTCGCCGCGAAGGAAGAACTTCGCCGCCTCTTCGATGATTGTCGCCTGGTACTCGAAGTCCATGGTGATATAGGGATGGTCCCAATCGCCGATGCCGCCGAGGCGCTTGAACTCCTCCCGCTGGATATCTATGAACTGCCGCGCATAGGCCCTGCATTCCCTGCGTGTCTCCAACTTGGAAAGCTCCAGCTTCTTCTGCTTGACGTTCTTCTCGACCTGGTGTTCTATGGGCAGGCCGTGGCAATCCCATCCGGGGACATAGTCCGCCCTGTGGCCCGTCATGAACTTTGCCTTGATGATGATGTCCTTAAGGATCTTATTGAGGGCGGTTCCGAGGTGGATATTGCCGTTGGCATAGGGGGGCCCGTCATGGAGGATGAAGACGGGGCTGTCCTTTCGGGCCTCGGTCAGCTTCCGGTACAGGTCGATCGCTTGCCAGCGGGCAAGCATGTCCTTTTCCTTCACGGGCAGGTTCCCTCTCATGGGAAAAGGGGTCTTGGGCAGGTTCAACGTATCTTTATAATCCATGGCAGAACAATCCTTGCAGAAATGGGAAGTAATCCGGCTGGGAGCGGTCAGCGTGCGACGTTCTCTTGTGATCGGGAGATTTTCCTACGTTTCAGGCTGCCGTAACCCGCTGGATTCTGTTAATCAAATTAACACAAAGCGGGTATCTATTCAAGAAGAAGGGAGAAAAGGTCATTTTCTTCTCGCCGGTATCGTTTCTTTTATGAAGTCGATTAGTTCCGTCTCTTTTCCGGCATAGAAGTGGGTCGTGTTGATCACCTTGAGGTGTTTGTCGAGCGTGGTGAGGTTCCGGTATAACTCGTAGAGGTCGTCCATGGGGGCAATGTCGTCATAGGTGCCTCCGACGATGAAGATTTCCTTATTGAAGTTCTTCAGATGCTCGTATTTGTATATAAGACACGGAAAGGACACAAGAAAAAGGCTGTCGAACCTGTCCATTTCGAGCGCCGACCTGCTGATGATCCAGGCGCCGAAGGAGTAGCCCGCGAGGGTGATGCTGGCGTCGTCATCGAGGTGTTTCTTCAAGACCTGGTACGCGGCCGTGGCGTCGTGGACCTCCCCCTCTCCCTCGTCGTACTCGCCCTTGCTGTCCCCAACGCCGCGGAAATTGAAGATCAGGGTCGTGAAGCCCTGCGCGGCGTAGCCGTCCTCAATGGCGCTGACGACGTTATTGTACATGTTGCCGCCGTAAAGAGGGTGGGGGTGGCATATGACAACACCCGCCTTCTTGCTCTGCCGGCGGAGCATCCCCTCGAGACTCTGGTCGGATTCGATGTTGACCCTTTCTATTGACATAGACATACTTATTTTGGTAGTTTTTCAACAAAAATTCAACAGGAAAAGCGATGGGATTATTCAAAAAAAGGGATAAAGAGAAAAAACCCTACCGTGAAATAGATATCGAGAAAGAGATTTCCAAGGCGGAAAAGGAAGAGTCGCTCTGGAGAAAATGCAATTCATGTCAGGAACTTCTCTACAGGAAAGAGGTCGAGCGCAACCGCCATGTCTGTCCCAAGTGTTTCTATCACTTCCCCATTTCCGTGGAGAACAGGATAGCCCTCACTTTTGACAAAGGCAGCTTCAGCGAGTTTCATGAAGGGGTGGAGCCCGTCGACTTCCTGAAATTCAAAGACACCAAACCTTACAAGACAAGGCTTTCCGAGACCCAGGAGAAGGCGAAGCGCCTCGATGCCCTTGTGTGCGGCAACGCAAAGATAGGCGGCATTCCCGTTCTGGCAGCCATTTTCGATTTTCATTTCATGGGCGGCAGCCTGGGCAGTGTCGTAGGTGAAAAGATCACCCGGACACTCGAGGAAGGGGCGAGGCAAAAAACTCCGGTCATCCTTTTTTGCTCCTCCGGCGGTGCCAGGATGCAGGAAGGCATCATGTCGCTCATGCAGATGTCCAAGGTCTCCGGGGCGATCTATCACCTTAAAAGCAATAAGGTTCCCTACATAACAGTCCTTACCGACCCTACCCTCGGCGGTGTATCGGCGAGCATGGGCATGCTCGGTGACGTCATCATCGCCGAACCGAAGGCAATGATCGGTTTCGCCGGAGAGAGGGTGATAAAAGAGACGATCAAGGCCAAATTGCCTCCGGGGTTTCAGCGGGCCGAATACCTTCTGGAACATGGTATGGTCGACATGATCTCCTCCCGCAAAGAGCTGAAACAGACACTTTACACGCTGTTGTCTCTGATCACATGAATGATGCCGGCTATGAAAGCTCACTGAAGTACCTTTTTGGCCTGGAGAAATTCGGCTCCGTCTTCGGGTTGGGGAATATATCCCGGCTTCTTGCTGCGATAGGCGACCCTCACAGGTCTCTCAGGACGGTCCATATTGCGGGGACGAACGGCAAAGGTTCCGTGGCCACGATGGTTTCCTGCATCCTAAAGGCGGCAGGATACCGGGTTGGCAAGTACACGTCGCCCCATCTGGTTTCCTTCACGGAGCGCATCACCGTTGACGAGGAAGAGATCACCGAAGAAGAGGTGGTTTCGCTCACGGAATACATCCGTGAGGGGGCAGATCGGAGCGGGTCCGATCACTTCTATACATTCTTCGATTTCACGACGGCCCTTGCCTTCGAGTATTTCAGGAGGAAGGGAGTTGACATTGCCGTCGTGGAGACGGGCCTCGGCGGAAGACTGGATTCGACGAATGTGGTAGAGCCGCTGGCAACGGTCATCACCAATGTTGCCTTTGACCACATGAACGAACTGGGAGGCACCATCGGAAAGATCGCCGGTGAGAAAGCGGGGATCATGAAGCAGGGCGTTCCTGTAATAACGGGCACACGAGGAAGGGCCCTGGCGGTGCTCACGAAAAGGGCCCAGGAACTTGCCAGCCCCCTTCGTGTACTGGGAAAGGATTTCATTTTCAGGAAAAGGGGCGATAGGCGTTTTTCTTACCGCGGGATCGCGCAGAAGTATGATGATGTTGTTCTGAACCTCGATGGGGACCATCAACTGTCGAATGCGGCGCTTGCGCTATGTGTCGTCGAATCGCTTTTGGGCGCCGGATTTTCTGTAGGCGAGGATCATGTGAGGGGCGCGCTCGGGTCGGTGAAATGGCAGGGACGTCTCGAAATGGTGCGGGAGCAGCCGCTCGTCATCCTCGACGGGGCCCATAATCTTTCCGGTGTGCGTGCGTTGAAGCGATTCCTTAGCTCCCGGTATCGCGACCGCAGGAAGGTCCTTGTCTTCGGCGTTATGCGCGACAAACAGTATGGGAGGATGCTCGAGGTGATGAACGGCTGTGTCGATCTTGCCATACTTACACAGCCGAAGACGGAGCGGGCCCTGAAGGCGGAAACCATGCGGGGTCTGGCGCGCAATTCCATCGTCACGAAGGATACGAAAAGCGCCCTCAGGAAAGCGCGGCAGTTTGCCGGGAATGAGGACCTCATCCTTGTCACCGGTTCATTCTATACGATCGGAGAGGCTAAACGGGCCGTCAATGAGATATTCTAGGGTCCTTGTCATCATAATGATGTTTGCCCTTTTATCGCCCCTTGCAGCTTACGGGCAAGAGGTCGGTGTCCGCAGCGGGGCCGCCAAGGGGCCGATAGAGATCATCGCCGACCAGGTGGAACATGACCGCGCGGCGAACACCTATACCGCCCGGGGAAACGTCGAAGTGAGGGAGACGACACGCACCGTCCTTGCAGACTACGTTTTCCTCGATGACAACACGCGTGACGTCACAGCTGAAGGCAATGTCGTCTACGAAGACCTGGGAGACCGTATCGAGTGCGAACAGATGCAGCTTAATCTCGATACCAAAAAAGGGACCCTGGAGAAGGCGCGGGTGTTCATAAAGACCGGCAATGTCTACATCAACGGCACGGAGATCGAAAAAACGGGTGAATCCCAGTACAAGATCAAGAAGGGAAAATTCACCACCTGCGGGTGGGACAAACCGGAATGGACGTTCACCTCCGACGAAGTGGACATAACGGTGGAGGGATACGCAAAGACAAGGTCCACCACGTTCCATATACTTGGTGTTCCCGTCTTCTATATCCCCTGGGGGATGTTCCCCGTCAAGGCGGAAAGGCAGTCCGGGTTCCTCATACCCGAAATGGCCCTTTCTTCCACGGATGGCGCGAAGTTCAAGCTCTCCTATTTCTGGGCCATTTCAAAGGACAAGGACGCCACGATGTCCGGGGAATATATCGAGAAGAGAGGCGTGAACTTTGGCGGCCAATTCCGGTATGCCTTGAGGGAAGACCTGAAAGGGGAGTTGGAAGGGAACATTATCGATGACGAGGATTTCAAACATACACGATACCAGGTGAAGGCAAAACACCAGCAGGTCTTCTTCAAGGACCTTCAGTTCAAAGCCAATATATGGCATGTCTTCGACAACGATTATCTCAAGGATTTCGGTAAATCCATCCAGGAACGAAGTGAAAGTCAGCTCAAATCGACGATCTTCGTTGAGAAACCCCTGCCGAAGTCTCTCATTACCGGGGGTTTCAGCGAGTTCAGGAACCTTCTCGTCAGGGACAACGGCTCGATGTTCCAGTATTACCCCGAGATAACCTATTTCACCGAGTATATTCCCGTACTTGGCGGAAAAATGTTTCTCGATCTCAACAGTTCACTGACCAATTTCTATCGCGACACCGGCGACACCTTTACGCGCCTCGCCATCGACCCGTCCCTGAGACTGCCTTATTCGGTCAAAGGTTTGAATACACTCCTGAGCGCCACCGCTTACGAGACCGCCTACGTGGTGAACCGCAGCGACACCATGGGCGGCAACACGAAACACCGTCAGACCTTTCGTCTCGACGGCGACGTGAACATGCAGTTTATGCGGGGCTACAATACCGGGTGGTCCTGGCTCGAATCCATGCAGAGCGTGCTGAAGCCCACTGTAAGATACACGTTCATCCCCGCCACGGGTTTCAAGGACTCGCCGAAAATAGATGCCTACGACAGGATAAACCAGACGAATACGGTCACCTATTCCTTCAACCACTATCTCTATGATTCATCGGGAGAGTCCGGGTTCAGGCGCGAGATGTCCTTTCTGGAGGTGTCCCAGACCTATGGCATTTCGGGCAATCTCGGGGAGTCGGAACTCTACAAGGGCTCGGGATCGCGCTTTTCCGATATCGATGTGAGATTCACCCTGTCGCCGATAGACCACCTTAGCTTCGCCCACGAAAGCGTGTTCAGCGTCACCGGCGAAGGGGCGAAGACATTGAGGAACGGTGTGTCATACGTGATACCCGGGGTTTTTAACACTGCCGTTTCGCACAACTACAATTCCGGGCTCAACAATGATATCTTCGTGGAGATGTTCGGGGGATATTCCGTCTTCGAGGCGGGCTATGTCATACGGTACACCTTCATGGAAAAGGAATGGATCGACACGGAGTATCGCCTGAGATACAAACCTGGCTGCTGGTCCACGACGCTGTCGCTGTCGCAGACCAAGAGGCCGAGGGACACGAGCTTCAAGATCTCCTTCGATCTTACCGGCATCACATCTCAATAAAGGGAGGAGCGATCATATGAAGGGCATCATACTGGCAGGCGGTTTGGGATCGCGTCTTGCTCCTCTTACACGAATAACGAACAAGCATCTCCTCCCCGTATACGAGAAGCCCATGATCTACTATCCCATCGAGACCCTCATAAACGCGGGCATCACGGACATCATGATCGTGACGGGAGGCAATCACGCAGGGGATTTCCTGCGCCTCATGGGCAACGGGAAGGACTTTGGGCTGAAGCACCTCAACTACACCTATCAGGAAGGTGAAGGCGGCATTGCCGATGCCCTGTCCCTCGCGGAGTATTTTGCCGACGGAGAGTCTATCTGCGTCGTCCTTGGCGATAACATTATCGAAAGGAACATCATCAAGGCCGTCCAGGATTTCAAGGAGCAGAAGGCGGGAGCGAAGATCATGCTCAAGGAGGTCCCCGATCCGGAGAGGTTCGGGGTTGCCGAGTTGACGGGCGGCAAGCTCGTCAACATCGTAGAGAAACCGAAGAATCCCGGGAGCAACCTTGCCGTTGTAGGTATTTATCTCTACGACGCGAACGTCTTCGACATTGTGAAGACCCTCAAACCGTCTGAGCGGGGCGAGCTTGAGATCACCGACGTGAACAACGCCTATGTCAAGGCCGGCACCATGACCTGGGAGATGCTCGATGGGTGGTGGACGGACGCGGGCACCTTCGAATCGCTCCTTCGGGCCAGCATGCTCGTTTCACAGACAGGGGCCAACAACAGGTAGCCCCGGGAGAGGATATATGATAGACGGAGTCGGAATAAAGACATTGAAGGTCATACCCGATGAACGGGGCAGGCTGATGGAGATCCTGCGCAGCGACGACGACATCTTCGCCGGATTTGGCCAGGTCTACATGACGACCACATATCCCCAGGTGGTGAAGGCGTGGCATTACCACAAGATGCAGGACGACTTCATCGCCTGCATCAGGGGAATGATAAAGCTCGTCCTCTACGACGACCGCGAGGGATCTCCCACGCGGGGAGAGGTCAACGAACTCTATGCGGGCGAGTACGATCCCAGACTCGTTAAGGTTCCGCGGATGGTCTATCACGGGTGGAAATGCGTGAGCCTCGAGGAGGCCATCATCATAAATGCCCCCACCATGGCCTACAATTACCGGGAGCCCGACGAATTCAGGATCGATCCCCACGTGAATGACATACCGTACAGCTGGGAGAGGAAAGATGGCTGAAACGATACTCATCACCGGCGGCTGTGGCTTCATCGGGACCAATTTCGTGCGCCACATGCTGGACAGGTACGATTACACCGTTATCAACCTGGATAAACTGACATACGCGGGCAATCTCGAGAACCTCGAGGACATCGAGGGGAAGGGCAGGTACATTTTCGTGCGCGGCGATATCGCTTCCATGGGCGATATCGAGCCTGTTTTCGAGAGGTCCATCGATGTCGTCGTGAACTTTGCGGCCGAATCCCACGTGGACAGAAGTATCATGGATCCCGACACGTTCATCAGGACCAATATAAACGGCACCTTCAACCTTCTCGAGATGGCGAGAAAGAAGGGGGTCAGACGCTTTGTCCAGATATCCACGGACGAGGTCTACGGTTCCCTCGGTGACAGCGGGGCCTTCCGCGAAGATACGCCGCTTTCCCCGAACAGCCCCTATTCGGCCTCAAAGACGGCGGCGGACATACTGGCCATGGCCTATTTCAAGACATACGGGATGCCCGTCATCGTCACGAGGTGTTCCAATAATTACGGGCCCTACCAGTTTCCGGAAAAACTCATTCCTCTCATGATAACCAATGCCCTCGCGGACAGGGAATTGCCCGTCTATGGCGACGGACTCAACGTGCGCGACTGGATCCATGTCAAGGACCATTGCTCCGCCATTGACCTTGTTGTCCACAAGGGTGAGGACGGCAATGTATACAATATCGGGGCCTCGAACGAGCGGACGAACATCGAGATCGTCGAACTCGTCCTTGAGGCGCTGGGCAAGCCCCGGTCCCTCATCCGGTACGTGAAGGACAGGCCCGGCCATGATCGCCGCTACGCCATCGATTCCCGAAAGATAACGGAGGAACTGGGTTACAGTCCCTCCGTGGATTTTTCGGAGGGCATGCGCGACACCGTCAACTGGTACGTGAAGAACAAGGGCTGGTGGGAAAGGATCAAGACGGGGGAATATCTCGATTACTATGAAAAGATGTACGGGAATCGATGAAGGTCCTCATATCCGGCGGCAGGGGATTACTGGCGAGAAACATCCTTCCGCTTCTCGGCGAGCGTTTTGAACTCGCAGTCTATGACATCGATGAATGGGACATTACCTCCGCCTCCGCAGGCAAGGAATTGATGAACCTGCACCGACCCGACGTGGTGCTCAACCTGGCCGCCATGACCGATGTGGACGGGTGTGAGGACAGGGCTGACGTCGCGCGAAAGGTAAACGCGGACGGGGCGGGAACAGTGGCGGGACTCTGTGCGGACGCCGGAGCGCGGCTTGTCCATGTCAGCACCGATTATGTCTTCGACGGCACGAAGGGATCACCTTACCGGGAGGACGACGAACCCGGCCCCGCTTCGGTCTATGGCCGAACAAAGCTCGCCGGCGAGAGGATGGTCCTTGAACGGCTTGCCGACGCTGCCATCGTGCGGACCCAGTGGCTTTACGGGAAAGGCGGGACCAGCTTTGTCGACAAGATAAGAAAGCTGGCGCGCGAACAGGGAAGCGTGCGGGTTGTGGACGATCAGAGAGGGTCTCCCACGTACGCCCTGGACCTTGCCGCGCCCATCATCTCTATCATCGCGAAAGGACTCACGGGTATTTATCACGTATCGAACAGTGGTTCATGCACGTGGTTCGAATTTGCGAGGGCCATCTTCTCCATCGGGAACATGAATGTCGAGACAATTCCCATATCATCGCGAGAACTGGGCAGAAAGGCCGCGAGGCCTGCATGTTCCGTCTTCGACCTCACGAAGCTCGAGCGGGCCACGGGGATAGGGATGCGCAACTGGATGGATGCCCTCAGGGAATACCTGGCAACCGGGGGTTAGAGACCTGTCATGAAGATAGTTTTCTTTTCCGATGTGCACATGACCCGCACAAGCGTTGACAGGGCTGTCCTCACCTTGCGGTTCATCGCCGATTACTGCGAGGATGCCGACATGGTCGTCGTTCTTGGCGACCTTTTCGATTTCTATCATGGCTATAACGGGTACATATACCCCTGGTATCGTACCATGGCTGACAGCTTCAGGAACCTTGTCGGCCGCGGCAAGAGCGTGTTCTTCCTGGAGGGGAACCATGAATTCTCCCTGGGGAAGTATTTTGAGGACTATACCGGGGTCACCTGTGCGACGGAACTCAGCCTCGACATAGATGGGAAAAGGGTCTTTCTGGCCCATGGCGACGGTTTTGCCAGGCTTTCCCTTGGCCGTCTTCTCAAGCGGCCCTTTTTCTACGGCATCATGGATTTTCTTGGCCCGGATCTGACCTGGAGCATAGCGACGCTTATGCGCCCCCTTCTGTCCCGCAAGAGCAAGGGATACAACGAGATGGTGCGGGATGTGTTCAGGTCCCATGCGAGGACGAAATTCTCCGAAGGGTACGACGTGGTGATCCTTGCTCATTCCCATATACCCGACATCGTCGAGATAGGCGACGGCCCGGCAAAGAAGCGGTACCTCAACACGGGCGACCTCGTGTCATACGCAAGCTTTGTCTCCTATGAGACCTCTTCGGGATTCTCTCTCAGGACTCTCGGCCCCGTCGAAAACAGGAAGGGTGTCCCCGGCTGAAAAAAAAGGGGGTTGCCAATCCGCCTGATGAACAATATATATAATGATAGCCCCGGTTCTGTCCTTCACGATCCCTGTCTGGGACGAACGGGGGTGTTGCATAACCGAAAAAGGAGGGCACCATGAATATCTTCAGCACAGGCGACATCCTTCAATTTGCGATCCGGATCGAAGAAGACGGTGAGATGTTCTACCACAAGGCGGCCATCAACGCCGTGGACAAAGAAGTGAGGGACCTGTTCAACCATCTTGCCGATGAAGAGGTTCGGCACAAGAGGATCTTTGAGGAGATGCTCTCGGGTGTCGAGACAAACCCCCTGGCGGAAAGCTTCCGTGGTGAATATGCAGCCTATTTGCGGGACTATGTTGACGGCAAGGCGGTATTCACGAAAGATACCAGCACCCAGGCGATGTCGGATTCTCTGGATGCGCCCTCGGCAATCCACTTCGCCATGGGACGCGAGGCGGATTCGATCCTGTACTATCACGAGGCAAAACAGTTTATCGACGAAAAGCACTACGGCGCGATCGACAGGATCATAGAAGAAGAACGCAGACACTTCCACGAACTGGCAAAGATGAAAAAGAAATACACGTGACCCATCTTCTGGTGAACAGATCGTAGCCCAGCTTTGCTATGAGGCCCGCGACCGGCGTGAGGAAGAAAGACCCTCACGAAGCGGTTGCCCTTCAGGATAGCAAGTATACTCAGACCGTGACGCACCAGCCGAATGGGTCGGTTTTTTCGCCGTACTGCATGCCGGTGATCTCGTCGTACAGTCTCTGCGAAACAGGGCCTATTTCACCGCTGTGGATGGTGACCATGTCATCGTTGTGCCGGATCCAGCCCACGGGTGAGATAACTGCGGCCGTCCCCGTGCCAAAAACCTCCTGAAGGCGCCCGCTTTTCGCCTCCGCCATGACTTCGTCTATGGTGATCCTTCTCTCTTCCACGGGAATACCCCAATGCTTTGCCAGTGAAATGACGGAATTGCGGGTCACGCCGGGCAGGATCGATCCTTCAAGAGGCGGTGTTACCACTGTGCCGTCTATGACGAACATAATGTTCATCGTTCCCACCTCTTCGATACACCGGTTCTCGATGCCATCGAGCCACAGTACCTGGGTGAAGCCTTTTTTCTTGGCCATCTCGCCGGGATACAGGGAAGCGGCGTAGTTTGCCGGGGTCTTTACCGCACCCAGGCCGCCCCTGACAGCGCGCACAAACTCTCCGGACGTGATGAGCTTGACCGGGTTGAGACCCTCTTTGTAGTAGGCTCCGACAGGTGAGGTTATGATCATGAACCGGTACGCATGGGAAACCCTGACGCCGAGAAAATTATCCGTTGCAAAAACGAAGGGCCTGATATAAAGGGAGCAGCCCCGTTTATCCGGTATCCATGCGTTATCGAGGTGAACGAGCCTTTTCATCCCTTCGAAAAAGAGTTCGTAGGAGATCGTCGGGATGCACAAGCGCTCACAGGACTGGTTGTATCTCTCATGGTTCTTGTCCGGGCGGAAAAGTCGGATCTTCCCATCGACGCCGCGAAAGGCCTTGAGGCCTTCAAAAACGGCCTGTCCGTAATGGAGAGTGCTCAGCGCCGGGTACATCTTCATGGGGCCGTAAGGTTCGATGCGCGGGTCACCCCACTGTCCGTCCCCGTAATCGACGTAGTACATGTGGTCTGAGAAGTGGACGCCGAATTCCAGATTGTCAAAATCAACTTCGTTTATCGTTGTTTTCCTGCTCTTCCTTATCTTGATCTTCAAAGCCGTTCCTCGCGTTCTTTTTGCTATTTCTTGTCGCAGGGCCCGAGCCGTTTCCCGCTCATCTTGGTGGAGACCTGCTGTGCCTTTTGGGTTTTGTCCTTGATATTTGTCGTTGTTGTCCCGTCGAAGGTATCGCCCTTGTATGTAATGCTCCCCTTGCTTTCCACGGTGCTGTCCTTTTCCTTACAGACCGATGACCATGTTACGGTGTTGCCGCTTACCTTCTGCTCGATGATCTTGCAGTTCGAGTTCTTATCCCTGGACTGCGGTACGCTGTCCTTCTTTGTGAGGCACTGTTTCGTAACGGAGGGCGGAATACTGACGGGCATGCCCTTCATTTCGACCTTTGTCGTGATCTGCCAGAGACCGTCCTTCATGTTAGGCTCCGCGGCGCCGGCGCCGCCACACCATACAAACGCCAAAACCATGGCGAGTGCTGCAAGAATGCTCACTTTCATGTGTCCTCCCAGGTCGTTTTCTGATAAATGTTTCGGTAAAAAAAAGTATCACTAATGAGGCGGTTGGGTCAAATAAAAAGACGAAAGAAGAAAAAAGACAGGTCCTACAGGTTGTGCAAGTCCTATAGGACCTGTTGATAGATCACGCTTGTTTTCCCGGCGTTTTCGTCTCGTCTTTGAGTATCGTCGTCACAGTCGAGACCAGACCTGCGAGGTCGCCGAGGTTGGCGGGGAGGATCAGGGTGTTGTTCGTCCTTGCCAGCTTTCCAAACTCGTTTATGTACTGCTCGGCGATGCGCAGGTTCACGGCGTTAATGCCGCCCTGTTCGTTTATGGCAAGGGCGATCTCGCGAAGGCCGTTGGCGGTCGCCGTGGCAACGCGTACGATCTCAGACGCGCGGCCTTCTGCCTCGTTGATCCGTTTTTGTTTCTCACCTTCGGAGGTGGCGATCATTTCCTGCTTGACGCCTTCGGCGCGATTGATCTTCGCCTGCTTGTCGCCTTCCGACTCTGCGATGACGGCCCTTTTTTCCCTCTCGGCCCGCATCTGTTTTTCCATGGCGTCCTTGATGCTCTGCGGGGGCACGATGTTCTTTATCTCGTACCGCGTCACCTTCACACCCCAGGGATCTGATGCCTTGTCGACGGCCTCCACGATGGTGGTATTGATCGTCTCCCGTTCCTCGAAGGTCCTGTCCAGTTCAAGCTTTCCGATAACGCTCCTCATGGTTGTCTGGGCGAGCTGCATGGCGGCGAACTGGTAGTTGTTGATCCCGTAAGATGCCTTCTGGGCGTCGACCACCTGGAGGTACAGGATGCCGTCCACCTCTACGGAGATGTTATCCCGGGTGATGCATGTCTGGGAAGCGACGTCGATGGCCTGCTCCTTCAACGTATGCTTGTAAGCGACCCTGTCTATGAAGGGTATGAGAACGTGCAGGCCCGCGTCCAGCGTCGCGTTGTATTTGCCGAGACGCTCGATGATGAAAGCGACTTTCTGCGGAACGATGCGAATGGTCTTCGAAAAGGCTACGACGACGATAATAATGAGGCCAAGAATGATAACAGTAAAAAAGTTCATAATGTATCCCCTCCCTTTGCAGGATATTTCTTGACCTTCAGTGTCAGGCCATGCTTGCCGGTGACTTCCACGAGGGCTCCTTCCTCTATGGGTTCACCTCCGTTCGTTTCGGCGCTCCAACTTGTGCCGTGAAGCTCCACCTTGCCGCCCATGACGGGGTCGATCTTCCTTGTCACCACGGCCTTTTGTCCCGTAAATTCCGACAGATCGTCATCGGACGGCCGGCCATATTTCTTGTAGCCGACGAAGACGCCCCTCACCCATTTTCTCAATGATGCAAGAAGCAGGACCGAGGCCACGAGGAACAGGATGAGCTGAACATTGATGGATATGTCGGTAAAGAGGCAAATGAGCGCCACGATCCAGGCCCCGACGCCGAAGAAGAAAACGATGAAGCCTGGCAGAACGAATTCCAGAAGCATCAGCACAAGGCCGATGAGAAACCATATCAATTCGGGTTTCAGCCAATCTTTGAATGCTTCCATATCATCACCCCGCTTGCCCGGATCTCATTGTATGGATTCTAGCAGATTGAGTTCCTTAATAAAACAACAATACGTCACATTGGGGATCGCTTTTATCCGGAACGGCACCGGGCGCACAAGAACATCATCCACCGGCGGTACTTGAGTATTTTACGTCATCTGGTGTATCTTGACAGAGGTGGACAGTCATTTTATATAAAACCCATTGTAATGACAGGAAAACAAGCTGGCAGGAAAGGCGCAACCCGGGTTTTTGACGAACCACACTGAAGATGGGAGAAATACACGTGAATCCGACAGAGATGCCGCCCGATGTTGTGTTGAAGAAGTCGCCCTTTCTGGCGGTGAAGCAACTGGATGAGAATGAGGTGAGGGTCTACAGCAAATTGCATGGCAATTTGACGTCATACGGGACTGAGATGATCGATGTCCTCGGATTCTTCGATATCCCTGCGTCGGCGCGGGCCGCGGTGACGGGAATATCGGGGATGTGCCGGTGCGAACCCTCGGTGCTGATAAGGGAACTCTATGAAAAACATTTCCTGGTAGAGGAAAGCAGGAACGTCCGGGATATGTTCACGGAGTATGTCGCAATGGCAAGACGCAGGAACGAGATCGCCAGGGTATCGAAGGTGACCTTTCTCGTTTCCGCCAAATGCAACCTTGCCTGCAAGGGTTGCTATCACACCTTTTACGATTTTAAAAGCAGCCACATGACGAGTGAGTTTGCCGATGAGGTCCTCCGGGGTCTGTTCCCCTATTTGAAAAAAAGGGGGGTTCCGTCACTGCTCATATCCTTTCTTGGCTACGAGCCTCTTTTGAATTTTGCAACCATGAGCCGGATCTACGACCGGGCGGTTGTCATGTCCGAAGAATACGGGATTGATACCACGTTCAAAGTATTCACGAATGCCTTCAATCTGAAGGAAGATGAGTATGATTGGATAGTAAAGAATCGATCCCGGCTGGGATTCAAGGTAAGCCTCGATGGGGTCAGGGACGACAACGACAAACGAAGAGTCGACCATACCGGAAAAGGCACCTTTGACAGGGTTGTCCACAACTTGAAACGCATAATCGCCACCGGCGTGGAGTGCGACGTTTTGACGGTTCTCAGCAAGGCCAATTTCTCGAATATCGACCAATTTGTAGATGAGATGGCTGCCATCGGGATACGGAACATCACAGCCAACATATTTTGCGGTCAGTCGGCACAGGAGAGAAAGATAGAGTTGTCGGAAGAGGAGAGGTTCGAAGCCATCAGGAGAATGGATCTGGCAACGGAGAAATACGGTATCGAGTTTGACGGGGAATGGAAGTTCGCCGTTGTGCAGATGATAACGGGAGCCCACTTCACCTGTCCCGCCGGAATGAGACAAATGGTCTTTTGCGCTGATGGCGCCATTCATCCCTGCCAGCGTTTTGCCGGAACGGAGATAACCTTCGGCTCCTATGGGGACGATTTTTGGGAAAGGCTCGGTGAAGGTCAATGCGATAGCTATGCACGGTGGATCGCCGATCTCTATGACGGTGTGATGGAAAGGACGAAGGAAGAGCACGCGGACCTTACCGGATGGAGTTGCCCTTTTGTCCCCTTCATACGGGGGGAATGTCTCAGCAAGAACATCGAGAGGGATTTCAACGAGCGACTCCTTGAGTACTATGTGACGCGCCCCATGAATCGTATAGTTGCGAAATCGCGCATACATTGCTGATGCCTCGATCCCGGGCAAGCGCAGCCAATCCCATCTGATCGCTGAACGCCGTTGCTCTGATGAAGCCAGTGAATGTATCCTGTTGACAGCGCGAAAGGGTTGTTTTATACGAATCCTGTCTCTTCGGCGGGGAGTTGGAACGCAGACCCGGGGGGACCAAAAAGGAGGCCACCGATGGCAACGGTATTTGAGGATAACTCTTTTTCGATAGGAAGAACGCCGCTGGTCCGTCTCAATAAGGTGACGGCGGGCGCGAAGGCGACGGTGCTGGCGAAGGTCGAAGGCCGTAACCCCGCCTACTCGGTGAAGTGCCGGATTGGAGCCGCAATGGTGTGGGATGCGGAAAAGACGGGCAGACTGAAACCAGGTATGGAGATCATCGAGCCCACGTCGGGCAACACCGGTATCGCCCTCGCTTTTGTCGCCGCCGCCAGGGGATACAAACTGACCCTTACCATGCCGGAGACGATGTCCACAGAGAGGCGAAAGGTGCTCAAGGCCCTCGGGGCCAACATCATCCTCACGGAAGGGGCCAAAGGGATGAAGGGGGCCGTGGCCAGGGCCGAAGAGGTCGCCGGCAGCGATACATCGCGGTATTTCCTTCCCCAGCAGTTCGAGAACCCGGCCAATCCCGCGATCCATGAGGCGACGACAGCCGTTGAGCTCTGGAACGACACAGACGGGAAAATGGACATCCTTGTTTCCGGTGTCGGGACGGGCGGCACGATCACGGGGATATCCAGGTATTTCAAACTCACGAAAGGGAAGAAGATAGTCTCCGTTGCCGTAGAGCCCATCCACTCCCCCATCCTTACCCAGGCGAAAGCGGGCCAGGAATTGAAGCCCGGGCCCCACAAGATACAGGGGATCGGCGCCGGCTTCGTTCCGAAGGTCCTCGATCTTTCCCTTGTCGACCGCATAGAGACGGTCAGCGATGATGAGGCCATTGAAATGGCGAGGCGCCTTGCCCGGGAAGAGGGGATCTTAAGCGGCATATCCTGCGGGGCCGCAACACACGTTGCCGTGAGACTGGCCAGAGAGCCGGCAAGCGCCGGGATGACGATCGTCGTCGTACTGCCCGATGCAGGCGAACGTTACCTTTCGACGGTGCTCTTTGAAGGGCTCCTTGGCGGCATCGAATCGGCCGGTGCCTCGGATGTCCCGATCTAAAGGGGCGGTAGGTGCTCTTCCACGCGGCGCCCCGGTGGAGATAGAGGCGACGGCATGCAGATAACAGATGAACTTCAGCGGAAATACGAAGACCTGAGAGGATCCGTCAGGTCCATGGAGAAGGTTGCCGTCACGTTCTCGGGCGGTGTGGACAGCACCTTTCTCCTCAGGGTGAGCATCGATGTGCTGGGAAGCGAGAACGTGCTTGCCGTGACCGCTGTCTCGCCGTCATATCCCCGCGCGGAAAGGCAGGAGGCGCAGGAACTGGCCGCCGACCTGGGCGCGCGCATGGTCATGTTCGACTCCACGGAGATGGAGGACGAAGACTTCCTCGCCAACACGCGCGACCGTTGTTATTACTGCAAGACCCGTCTTTTCAAGGCCGTCCGGGACATCGCCGGACGGGAAGGGTATCTCTTGATCCTCGAGGGCTCCAACGTGGACGACCTTAAGGATTTCCGGCCCGGCAGAAGGGCATGCGTGGAGCTTGAAGTGAAAAGTCCGCTTCTCGAAGCCGCTCTGACGAAGGAGGAGATCAGGCTGCTTTCCAGGGAACTGGGACTCAGGACGCACGACAAGCCCGCCCAGGCATGCCTGTCGTCAAGAATCCCGTACGGGACGGCCATAACGGCCAGGAGGCTTGAAGATATAGAACTGTCGGAAGCATTCATAAAGGCCCTTGGTGTATCCCAGGTGCGCGTAAGGCACCATGGCAATACCGCCCGCATTGAAGCCGAAGAAAGAGATTTCCCCGTAATTCTCGAACACAGAGACCGAATAGCGGCGGAATTGATGCGCATCGGATTCACATATATCGCTCTTGATCTTCACGGGTACAGGACGGGCAGTATGAATGAAGGATAGAATTATCTGAAACGTGAAACCGTCTTTACTTGTTCTTCATCACCAGTTCGGGTTTTTTTAGGAATACCGACGTGTCGGGGGGAACGGATTCGGTGAGCCACACGTTGCCGCCGATGGTCGAGCGGGCGCCGATGACCGTCTTGCCGCCCAGGATGGTTGCGTTGGCATAGATGATCACGTCGTCCTCGATCGTGGGATGGCGTTTCTTGTCTCTGAGGACGGGGCATTCATCCTTGCTGAGCGAAAGCGCTCCCAGGGTAACGCCCTGGTAGAGGCGGACCCTGTCTCCGATGACCGTTGTTTCCCCTATGACGACGCCGGTGCCATGGTCGATGAAGAAGCTCTCGCCGATGACAACGCCCGGGTGGATGTCGATACCCGTGCGGCTGTGAGCGTATTCCGTCATGATCCGGGGAACAAGCGGGACCTCATGCGTGTGCAGCCAGTGGGCTACACGGTAAACGGCCACGGCTAAAAGTCCCGGATAGCAAAAGATGATCTCGTCAAAATGGCGGGAGGCTGGATCGCCTTCGAAGGCGGCGCGCACGTCTTTTGAGAGCGTTTCCTGAAGTTGCGGGATCTCTTCGATGAATTTCAGCGAGATCTCCTGGCTTCGTTCCTCGCAGCGGATACAAGGCCGGTTGAAGCGGATGCAGTCGTGACGTATGGCGTGCTGTATCTGTATCGCGAGCATCTCGAAGAGTTCGGTTATCTCTTCGCCCAGGTAGTACTGCGCATTTATGTCATCGAGACGTCTTCCGGAGAAGAACCCCGGAAAGAGGATGGGGACGGTCTTGTATATGATATCGATTATCCCCTTGCGAGAGGGTATCGGCTCCGGGCCGATATGGTGGAACCGGCCGTCCTTGTCGTACTGTGAGACCACCCGGGCGACAAGGGAAGGGATGCGCGCCCGCAGATCATGTGCGGCGGCGATGTCTTCCCTGCACCGGTCCTTTGCGTTCCGTTCTTCACTCATCTTCCCATCTCCTCACGTGGTGGCGCAAGCGCCCTGTTGTGCCGTCCAGTACGGTGAAAGCACCCTGAGCTTCTCAATGATGGGCGGCAGTTCCCTGATTACGAGGTCGACATCTTCCGCAGTGTTGTAGACGCTGAGACTGAACCGGACGGATCCGTGAGCCATCGTGTAAGGAACGCCCATGGCCCTCAGGACATGGGACGGCTGCAATGAACCGGATGTACAGGCGGAACCCGATGAGGCGCATATGCCGAACTGGTCCATGAGCAGAAGGATGCTCTCGCCTTCGATGAACTCAAAGCTGATGTTTGTCGTGTTGGGGAGGCGGTCATCGCTGGTGCCGTTCACCTTGCTGTTGGGGATGGCCTTGAGCAGTTCTGTCTCCAGCCTGTCGCGCAGCGACCTGACATAAGTGTTTTCCTTTTGCATATTTTCGCCGGCCAATTCACAGGCCTTGCCAAGGGCGATTATACTCGGGACGTTTTCCGTGCCCCCGCGGCGGCCCTTTTCCTGGTGGCCGCCGATGAGGAAGGGGGAGAAACGGGTTCCTTTACGGACGTAAAGTATTCCGATGCCCTTCGGCGCGTGCAGCTTATGCCCCGAAAGGGAGAGCATGTCGATGGAGTTGCCTTTCATATTGATGGGTATCTTCCCCACGGCCTGAACCGCATCGGTGTGAAAAGGAATTCCCCGCTCACGGGCAAGGCGGGCGGCCTTTTCCACGGGGAAGATGACGCCCGTTTCGTTGTTGGCCCACATGATGCTCACGAGCGCCGTGTCCGGGGTCAGGCTTGCCTCGTATTCGTCCATGTCAAGCCTGCCTTCCGTGTCCACGGAGAGCGTGGTCACGCGGTATCCTTTTTGCGCAAGGTGCTCGCAGGGCACCTTCACGGCGGGGTGTTCAACCCTGCTCGTGATGATGTGGTTTTTTCCGGGACTGTTCGAAAGGGCCGACGTTATGGCCGTGTTGTCGCTTTCGGTGCCGCAGCTTGTGAAGATGATCTCCTCCGGGTCGGCCCCGAGGAGCGATGCGATCTTCTGGCGGGCATCGGCGAGCTTGCGTGCCACCTGCCCGCCGAAGGAGTGCATGCTCGACGGGTTCCCGTAATAATCGTGAAAATAGGGAAGCATCTCGTCGAGGACTTCGCGGGCCACCATGGTCGTAGCGTTATTGTCAAGATAGACCGTTTTCATGATGCCACCTCCTCGACAACAAGTTCCGGTGAGACAAATTCCTTGAGCTTCCACTCCACGAACCCCTTCATGGTGGCCTGGGATGCCTGGCAGGTGGCGCAGGCGCCGCGCATTGCGACAAGCACCCTGTTACCTACCACGTCGACGAGTTCGATATCACCGCCGTCGTGCTTGAGGGAGGGCCGTATCTCCCGTTCGATCGTCTCTTCGATCATGCGGATCTTCTGGATGTTGGAGAGCTTCGGTCTCTCCACGGGGCCTTGCTCGAGTTTCTGTGTCGCGTAAACACGGTCGATGATGGCCTGGATCTTTTCATGACAATTACCACAGCCGCCCCCGGCCTTTGTGAAGTTCGTGACGTCTTCAACGGTGGTGAGGTGGTTCTGCCTGACGGCCCGTTCTATCTCGCCGTCGGTGACTCCGAAGCATACACAGACGATCTCCTCGTCCGGTTTCTTGTGAGAGACGCCCCGGTAGTTCTCGATGGCCTTTTCGAGGGCCTCCTGGCCGAGCACGGAGCAGTGCATTTTCTCGGGGGGAAGCCCGCCCAGGTAGTCGGCGATATCCTGATTCGTTATCTTCATCGCCTCTTCGACACTCTTTCCTTTAAGCATTTCCGTCAGTGCCGAGGCCGAGGCGATGGCGCTTGCGCAACCGAAGGTCTTGAACTTTGCATCGGCGATGCGCTTGTTCTCGTCAAGTTTGAAGGTAAGCTTGAGAGCGTCGCCGCAGGCAATGGAGCCTACCTCTGCAACGCCATCGGGATTCTCGATCTCACCGGCGTTTCTGGGGTTAAGAAAATGTTCCCTCACCTTATCCGTATATTCCCACATGATAAGCTCCTTTCCTTGATCTGTCATGAAGGTGGCGGCGATTCCTCCGGCACCCGGTATATAACTGTATTCTACCTTATTGTCGCTCACTATCAAAGGTAGCAGCGTATCTTTCCCTGAGGACTGTAGCAATATAAGAAACCCGTTGACACATGTCAACACAATATCTATACTATTCCCATAAAGTTAGTAGGCGATAAAATGAAGATATCTACAAAAGGAAGATACGGATTACGGGCAATGATCGACCTTGCCTTGAACGGAGCCAGCGGGACACCCGTGTTCCTTTCCGAGATCGCCCGTCGCCAGGGAGTCTCCGAGAAATACCTGGAGCACATCTTTTCAGCTTTGCACAAGGGCGGCATTGTCAAGGCCCAGCGGGGTAGAAGGGGCGGTTATCTTCTGACCCGGTCACCCGATCAGATAACGCTCAATGATATCATTACCGTACTTGAGGGTCCCTGCAATCTCGTTGACTGCGTCAATAACACATCGGCCTGCTCCAGATCGGATGCGTGTGTTACGCGCGATGTCTGGGGAGAACTGGGCAGTAAGATACAAGAAGTCCTGAGCGGCTACACGCTTGCATCGCTTGTTGAGATGCAGCAGGTCAAGCGCCGGCAGGACTCCATGATGTACTACATCTAGAGCCCCGGGTGGTCCCCGCCCACAATATCAACCACCTGCCTGTCTTCAAGAAGACCTTGGACTTACCGTCCGTTTTGATGTAATTTAATAGCAGTAATGACACGGAAACGACCCTTTGCAAATGACCTGTACATCGTGTCGTCATCCGTCCGGGAACTGAAGCGGGCGGTCGATGACGGAGCCGCCATCGTCCAGCTTCGGGACAAGACGAGCGATGAGGGTGCCATCCTCGAGAAAGCGCGTGAGCTTGCAAGCTACAGGCAGGTGAAGCCCTTTATTTTCATCCTCAACGATGACCCCGATCTGGCGGTGAAGGTCGGAGCGGACGGTGTTCATGTTGGCCAGGATATGTCCACGCGGGAGGCGCGGGCCATCGTTGGTGAAGAAATGATCGTGGGCAAAACGACCCACAACCTCGAACAGGGCAGACAGGCTATAGAGGATGGCGCCGACTACATATCCACCGGGCCCGTCTATGCCACGCCTACAAAACCCGGCAGGCCCGCCGTGGGACTCGCCTACGTCAGGGAAGCGGCGGAGCATCTCGACATCCCTGCCGTGGCCATCGGCGGCATCGACCTTTCAAACATCGACGACGTGCTGGCCGCGGGGGCGAAGACGATCGGGGTCGTGAGGGCCTGCTCGGACGCGGTGGAATTATTGAAGAGAATAAAGAAGGCAGTGAAATGAAGATAACAGTCAACGGCAGGTCGACGGAGATCGCGGAAGGCATGGATCTCCACAGGCTTGTCCATTCCGGCAAGGCGAACCCCGACAAGGTGATCCTTGTCCTCAACGATGGCGTCGTGAAGAGCGACCAGTGGTCTCTGACCGTCCTTTCTGAGGGTGACCGGGTTGAGCTGGTGTCCTTCGTGGGAGGAGGGTGATATGGCAGACAAATTGATAGTAGGCGGCAGGGAGTTCAACAGCCGTTTTTTTCTGGGAACGGGGAAGTTTGGCGATAAGGAGGCCATGCGGCAGGCGATCGTACGCTCCGGTTCACAACTGGTGACGGTGGCGCTGCGCAGGATAGATCTCGACGAGACGGAGGAGAACATCCTTTCCTTCATCCCCGAGGGCACCACCATCATGGTCAACACATCGGGCGCGCGCAACGCGGCGGAGGCCGTCCGCATCGCTCATATAGCAAGGGAAGCGGGATACGGGGACTGGATAAAGATCGAGGTCATCAACGACAGCCGCTATCTTCTGCCCGATAACCAGGAAACGATAAAGGCAACGCGGATGCTTGCCTCTGAAGGCTTTGTTGTGCTTCCCTATATGAGCCCCGACCTCTATGTGGCGAAGGCGCTTGTTGACGCTGGCGCGGCCGCGGTTATGCCCCTTGGTTCCCTTATCGGCTCGAACCAGGGTTTGAGAATGCGGGCCCTCATTGAGGTGCTGATAGAGGAGATCACCAAGGTTCCCATAGTTGTCGACGCAGGCATTGGACGTCCGTCGCACGCCGCCGAGGCCATGGAGATCGGGGCCGATGCCGTGCTGGCAAACACGGCCGTGGCCGATGCCGAGGACCCGCCTCTCATGGCCGCCGCCTTCGCGAGAGGTGTTGAGGCTGGCAGGATGGCTTACCTCGCAAAGATGGGAGAGGAAAGGGCGGCAGCAACCGCTTCCTCGCCGCTGACGGGGTTCCTCTATGATGAGTAGGAATCTGCGCGGCATAGACCTGTCGCATCTGACCATCGATGACATTCGCCGCATATTTGCGGTGGAGGACAGGGGCCTCCTCGAAGAGATGGCGCATGCCGCGCGCGAGTTGACGAGGCGTCAGTTCGGCCGGACCATCAGTCTCTACGCCCCTCTCTACATAGCGAATTACTGCCAGAATGAGTGCGTCTACTGCGGTTTCCATGCCTCTCAGAGGAGTATGCCGCGGAGCAAGCTCACCATGGAGCAGATAGACCGGGAGTGCGCGGCGCTCGCCGCCACGGGGAACCGCAGCGTCCTCATCCTGACGGGCGAGTCACGATTCCACTCTTCTCCCCAGTATATCCGCGACGCCGTCAGGATAGCATCACGCCATTTCTCCTATGTTGCCCTGGAAGTCTACCCCCTGGAGGAGGAAGAGTACCGGGAACTCTACCTTGCCGGAGTGGACGGGGTGACGTTGTACCAGGAGACCTATGACAGGGCCCGCTACGACGAGCTTCATCTCTCGGGTCCGAAAAAGGTTTATGATTACCGTGTTGAGGCTCCCGACCGCATAGCTTGCTCCGGCATCAGGCATATATCGATGGGAGCCCTCCTGGGGCTCACGGACTGGCGCAGGGATGTCGTGGCCCTTTTCGAGCACGTCCGTTACCTGGAGAAGAAATACCCCGGTGTCGAGTTCGGTCTTGCCTTTCCGCGGCTGAGACGCGTGGCCGACGACAAACATCATTATATTGAGGTTTCCGACAAGGAGATGCTGAAGATCATGACTGCCGCGCGGCTCTTTTTCCCCCGGGCAGGGATCAGCATCTCGACGAGAGAGGTCCCCGAGTTCAGGGACCGCATAATCGAGTTCGGCGTCACAAAGATGTCGGCCGGGTCTTCCACGCGGGTAGGGGGATACGTCGAGGGGACAACGGAATACGAGGACGGCCAGTTCCACGTCTTCGACCCGCGCAGCTTCGATGAGATCAAGGCCATGCTCAGGGCAAAAGGCTTCGACCCCGTCGTGACCGACTGGCGGAACATAGTGAACAGCTGAGAAGACGGATTGAATCGCTTGAGCGCTACAAGAAGAGAGCAAGAAAGTGTTCTTCGTCATTCCCGCGCAGGCGGGAATCCAGGAAAAAAGTGGGGATGAAAAGACTCTGGATCCCGGATCAGGTCCGGGATGACGGTCAAAGATGAAGCGCGTTTAAAGCAACCAGTTTTCGCCGGAGGTTCTTTGCCAGTTAGTTCCCGTTTGCTGCAGCCTGTCAGTATGATCGTTCTTACCGGGGGGCCCTGTTCGGGCAAGAGTTCTTCCCTCGCTTACCTCACGGAAAAACTTTCGGACCACGGGTTCATGGTCTTTGTGGTGCCCGAGACGGCGACGCTTATCACGGGAAACGGCATCGACCGGCGCAAGATGGACAAACCGGGCCAGATCGTGGTCTTCGAGGAGGCCATCTTCGACATGCAGATGTCCTTCGAGGACACATACAAGCAGGCCGTATCACGGATATTCCCCGAACGCAGGAAGGTCATACTCCTCGACAGAGGCATTATGGACATCAGGGCCTTCCTCGCCGATGACGTCTTCAATGGCATTTTGAAGAGGAAGAGCTTGACCCGGGCCGCCATCCGCCACCGCTATGACGGCGTCATCCACCTTGTCACGGCAGCGGACGGCGCCGCCGAATATTACACCGGGGAGAACAACTCGGCCCGGCTTGAGACGCCCGAGGAGGCCCTGTACATTGACCTCAGGACACAGGAGAGCTGGCTCGGTCATCCCCGCTTCAAGATTATCGACAACAGCACCGATTTCGAAGGGAAGATCAAGAGAACCTTCTCTGCGATAGCGCGTTTTCTCGGTATCCCCGATGTGCCTCCCACGGGGGAGAAATACATCGTCGGTCATGTCGAGCTTGCAGCCCTCCCGGCCCATCAGAGGATCGATATGGAACAGGCGTATCTTCGCTCCAGGGACAAAAGGGAGGTGACGAGGATACGCAGGAGAGGGCAGGACGGCGTCTATTTCCATTTTCTGGCACGGACGCGGTATGCAGGCGGAGGCAGTCTCCCCGTTGAAGAAGAAGAGCTCATACCCGAACAGCAATATCTGAGCCTCACCCGTCTCATGGACCCCAGGGCGGAGGTTCTCAGCAAGGAGCGCATATGTTTTCTCTGGAACAACCAGTATTTTGAGTTGGACAGGTATAAGGGAAGGCACGAAGGGCTCGTGGTGCTCCTCGCGGAGTCTCCCGGGCCGGACGGGGGAAGACCGACCGCCATACCGCCTTTCGTCACCATCGGAAGAAAGGTGACCAACGACCCGCGTTATGCCGACAGGACCCTGGCTCGGCGAAAGTAAGAACGTTTGAGAAAGCTATTTGACACTTGTTGGTGATGTATTAGTGCTATAAAACTACAAATGACTATTAGCATAGTCTGAATACAAGACAATAAAGACCACGCCGCGCTGTTCCTGTGTCCTTGAAACGGTTGCAACGGTGCGGCAAAACGTATTATCTTTAGGAACATGACACAATCGCGGACATCAAAGGGAACCATCGGCTTTACCACTACGATCCCCGTGGAGGTCGTCTTCGCCTCGGGTTATGAGCCCTGTGACCTGAACAACGTATTCGTTACAGACCCCGACCCGGTGCGGTTCATCGAGCGTGCGGAACGGGATGGGTTTCCGAAGAGCATGTGCAACTGGATCAAGGGTATCTACGGGGTGATCATGGAACGCCGGCCCACCGGGGTCATCACCGTCATGGAAGGCGATTGCAGCAACACGCAGGCGCTTGCCGAGATCCTTCGCTATCGCGGCATCCGGACGATACCATTTTCCTTCCCCTACGATCGCGACCGCGAAGTGCTTTCCCGGGAGATAGAGAAGCTTAAAGATGAACTTTCCGCTGATACGGGATCCCTTGCGGGTGTCGAGACGCAGATCACCGCGGCAAGAGCGAGGCTTTCCGAGATCGATACCATGACATGGAGCGAACGCAACGTAACGGGGGCGGAGAATCATCGCTGGCTTGTGGGTTCCTCGGACATGCTCGGCGATGTAGAGGGATATCATGCCGCAGCCGGCGAGTTCATTTCCGCGGCGCGACGGAGGGAGAGGCTGCAGGGAATACCCCTTGGATACATCGGCGTTCCTCCGATAGTCACCGGCCTCTACGAGTTCATAGAAAGCGTGGGCGGCCATGTGGTCTATAACGAAACCCAGAGGCAGTTCGCCCTGCCCTACGAGACAGGGGATATTGTAGAGAGGTACCTCCTCTATACGTACCCCTACGGGATATTCGCCCGCCTGAGCGACATAGACCATGAGATCGCCAGGCGCGGAATAGAGGGCATCATCCATTACGTACAGGCCTTCTGTTTCAGGGGCATCGAGGACGTTATCCTTCGGGAGAGCATCTCCGTACCCGTTCTCACCATCGAGGGGGACTTGCCGAGGGCGTTGGACACGAGAACGAAACTGCGCGTCGAGGCCTTCATGGAGATGCTGGAAGGGATGCGGCGTTGACGAAAGGATCTGCCGCAAGGGGGGCCATCATGCCTGAGGAGAGAACGAAAAGATTTCTCATGGACCGCGCCGGTATCGGTTTCTTTAAGGCCGTGCTGGAATCCTACGAGGATGTTGCCATCTTTTCCGTAATTGACGGAGACCGCGGGCTCATCGAGATCATCTACTCATCGAGCTTCGAAGAAGATGTTCGGGGTATCGTGGCGGATATGATAAACTATGATATACAGTTCAGGGAGGTTCTCGATGTTCAATGAGAGAAGGATACTTGAGACGCTCATGGAGCGCGCGGGTGTCTACGCGGACATTTACATCGACGAACGGGCCTATACTCTCATTCAACTCGAATCGGGCAGGATAGAAAAGCTCGAGCGCGGTGAGGACGCCGGGGTGGGCTTGAGGGTCATCACACCCTGGAAAGGCTATTATGCCTCGACGAATTCCTTCGACGAAAGTCATCTGGCCGACCTGGCGCGGCAGCTTTCGCGCTACGGGGAAGACGGGTCGCCGCGGACCGTAGAGATTGCCGCAGGCGAGAGCGCGGCAGCCTATTGCTTTTCCATCGCCGGCGATCCCGTCGGTGTTGCGGTAGAGGACAAGCTTGCCCTTGTGAGAAACTTCGAATCCATGGCCCGCAAGATGGAGCCGCGGATCGTACAGGCCCGGGTGATGTACCGGGACACCCGCCAGAGTGTGAGGATCGTGACCAGCGCTGAAGGCGCCCGGAACGATGGCCGCACGCAGGTGGTTCTCACGGTGCTGCTTGTCGGTCGCGACGGCTCCGAGATGCAGACCTCCTACGAGGCTGTCGGCGGTTTCTACGGTTTCGAGTATTTCACAGAGGAACTCATGGAAGGGCTCGCACGAAGGACGGTCAAACGCCTCCAGGGTCTTCTCGCGGCGCGCGAGGCGCCCATGGGAATGAAGACCGTTGTCATCGCCTCCGAGGCGGGCGGTACAATGATCCACGAGGCCATCGGCCACGGTCTGGAGGCGGACCTTGCCATGGAAGGGCTTTCCTGCTACAAGGGACTTCTCGGCAGCAGGATAGCTTCGCCCCTTGTAAGCGTTGTCGACGACGCGACACTGCCCCATATGCGGGGGACCTATGCCTTCGACGACGAAGGTGTTCCGTCGCAAAGGACGGTCCTTGTCGAAAAAGGGGTCCTCACGAACTACCTCTTCGATCGCTTTCATGCCATGAAGCACTCAACGGCGTCCACGGGTAACGGCAGGCGCGAGTCCTACCGGTTCAGGCCCATCCCCAGGATGAGCAACACCATGATCCTTCCCGGCGGCGACGATCCCCAAAAGATCGTGGCATCCGTGGACGACGGCATTCTCGTCGTCAAGATGGGAGGCGGGCAGGTGGATACGGTGCGGGGAGACTTTGTCTTTGAGATATCCGAAGGGTACATGATCGAAAAAGGCGCGGTGGGACCCATGATAAAGAACGCGACGATGATGGGGAACGGACTCAAGGTTCTCAAGGACATCGACATGGTGGGCACGGACCTGGGATTCGGGATAGGCACCTGCGGCAAAGACGGCCAGGGTGTTCCCGTGGCCGATGCGCAGCCCACACTGAGAATACCGGGGATCATCGTGGGGGGACGCGGCGGGTAGAGATGAAAGACGGGACGCGAAACCTGTTGACTGACCGGTTCTACCGCAAGCTCCTCAACAGCCTCTATGAGGGCGTCTATTTTGTCGACAGGGACCGCACCATCCTCTACTGGAACGATGCCGCCGAGCAGATGACCGGCTACCGGCGCAGCGAGGTCCTCGGAAAACATTGCTGGGACAGCCTCCTGATGCACGTCAATGACCGCGGAGATAGTCTCTGCGCGGATCAATGTCTTCTTCGCCAGGCGATGGAACAGGGTAAGAGCATGGAAGGGGAACTTTTTTTCCACCATCGAGACGGCCGGCAGGCCCCGGTCCTTGTCCGGACCTCGCCCATGCACGATCAACGCGGCAGGATCGTCGGCGCCGTGGAGGTCTTCAGCGATAATTCCTCGACTGTGGACCTGGGCCGCAAGGTCCGTGAGCTTGAGCGCATGGCGCTCCTCGATCCACTCACACGACTCGGAAACAGGCGCTACGGGGAGATGAACCTGGCGGGGAAGCTCAGGGAATTTAAACGTTACGGCTGGCCTTTCGGTGTCCTCTTCATCGACATCGACAATTTCAAGGTCGTCAACGACACATACGGTCATGATGCGGGTGACAGGGTCCTTCGTCTCGTGGCCGCCACCATCAGCAGCGGATTGAGGGCCTCCGATGTGGTCAGCCGATGGGGCGGCGAGGAATTCGTGGCATTCGTCGCCAGCGTGGACGAAGAGAATCTGCGTCACGTAGGGGAGAAGATCAGGGCTCTCGTTGAAAGGTCATCCATCTCTCTCGAAGACGAAACCAGGCATGTCACCATATCCATCGGAGCCACCCTCGCCCGAAAAAAAGATTCCGCGGCAGCCCTCATAAAACGAGCCGATGCCCTCATGTACCGAAGCAAGAAGGAAGGCCGAAACCGCGTCTCGATGTGAGGGAAGAAACTTTCTTTTCTTGAAACGGTCGTTCAGATCCTGAACGACCTCAGCCTTTTTGCCGCTTCTCTTATTTGTTCCTCTCCAATGGTGATGGAGATGCGGAAGTATCCCTCTCCCTCGTCGCCGAACCCGCTCCCGGGGGTGACGACGATACCCGTCTCTTCGATGAGCTTCTCGCAGAAATCGGAAGAGGTGAATCCCTTAGGCACCTTTGCCCAGATATAATATGTGGCCTTTGGTCTCGGCACATCGATGCCCAGCGTCTTGAACGCTTCGACCACCATGTCGCGTCTTTTTTCCAGTCTGCTGTTGAGTTCGGCGACGGATGCCTGGCTGCCGGTCAATGCCTCGATGCCGGCATACTGGATGGCCTGAAAGGCCCCGGAATCGATGTTGGTCTTCAGCTTGCCGAGATTATAGATGCCATCGGCGCAGCCAACGGCAAAACCAATCCTCCAGCCGGTCATGCAATAGGTCTTGGAAAGGGAATGAAATTCGAGGCAGTGTTTTTTCTCCTTGTCGAATTCAAGGATGCTTCGCGGCCTGTAGCCGTCGTAGGCGATCTCGCTGTATGCGGCATCGTGGCAGACAAGGATGTCGTAGCGTTTCGCCAGCTCCAGCGTTCTTTCATAGAAGCCGTCGTCGGCGCATGCGCCGGTGGGGTTGTTGGGATAATTTATGAAGAGGAGCTTCGCCTTTTTCAATACTTCCTCGGGAATGTCTTCATATCGGGGAAGGAATCCGTTCTCTTCCTTGAGGGGCATGATGTAAGGCGTCGCCCCGGCGAACATGGTCGCTATCCTGTAAACGGGATATCCGGGGGAGGGGACGAGCACCACGTCGCCTTCCTCCGCGTATGCCCAGGGTATGTGGGCTATGCCTTCCTTGGAGCCGATGAGGGTGACCACTTCCGTTCCGGGGTCGAGGTCCACGTCAAAACGTTTCTTGTACCACGATGCCGCTGCCTGCCGGAATTCAAGCATCCCTTCGTAGCTGGGGTACCGGTGGTTCTTCGGGTCCTGCGAGGCCGCCTGCATCCTGGCGATGATGTTGGCCGGAGTTGGGATATCAGGATCGCCTATTCCGAAATCGACAAGGTCCATCCCTTTCTTTCTGACCTCTTCCTTTTTCTTATCGATCCTGGCAAAAAGATACGGCGGGATCTGTTCTACTCTGGTCGCGGGTTTTACCATTTCTCAAGCTCCTTAGAAATAATGACAGCGCCTGAACGCCCTGATATCATGACCCTTACACAAATAGTGGTGAATTTGATAGTTACAACATGTTAGCGGGTGCAATGTAAAGTACTTTTTTGGGTCCGAATTTGTTTGAAAACGTTTTTCCTGATATGTAAGAATAGACCACATGAATAACCATCTGGACGGATTGCCCGCCGATTTCCCGGTGACCGAAAGGCCTTACGAGGACATGGCGCAGTCGATGGGGATGACAGGGCAGGCACTGATCGACGAGCTTGAGGCGTTAAAAAAGGCCGGGTTCATCCGGAGGATAGCGGCTATGGTGTCTCACCGTGCTGTCTCCTATGAAGGCAACGCCATGGTCGTGTGGCGCGTACCCGCGGCCGAGATGGAAAAGGTGGGCGGTATCATGGCAGGCTTTGACGAGGTCAGCCATTGTTATGAACGTGACACCGGCGGGTATTGGCCCTATAATCTCTATACCATGGTGCACGGCAGGACGAAAGAAGAGTGCCTGGCCGTCATCGAAGGGATGGCATCACGATCGGGCATCGGGGATTACCGGGTGCTTTTCAGCTTAAAGGAATTCAAGAAGACATCTTTTACGGTGAGAATATGATAAAGGCAACATCCGATAGATATTGCGACGAGGCGCAACAATGCATTCCGGGGGGAGTGAACAGCCCCGTGAGGGCCTTCATGTCCGTTCACGACAGGCCTTTTTTCGTAAAGAGGGCGAAGGGATCCTGGCTTTATGACGTCGACGGGAATGCCTTTGTGGATTATGTGTCCTCCTGGGGAGCCATCATTCTCGGCCATGCCGACGAAGGCCTTATCGCGACCGTCACCGGGGCTCTCCTCGACGGGACAAGCTTCGGGGCCTGCCATCCTCACGAGATAGACCTTGCCCGTCTTATCACGGAGGCCTTTCCCTCCATAGACTGCCTGCGCCTGACGACTTCCGGCACGGAGGCCACCATGAGCGCCCTGAGACTTGCCCGGGGATACACAGGCAGGAACGGGGTCATCAAGTTCCGCGGCTGCTATCACGGGCATGTGGACAGCCTGCTCGTCAAGGCCGGGTCAGGGCTTGCGACATTCGGCATTCCCGACAGCGCCGGGGTGCCTGCGGACCTGGCGAAGCACACCTACGTGGCAGAGTTCAACAGCCTTGGAACGGTGGAAAGCATCATGGACGCCAGCGATGACATCGCCTGCGTCATCGTGGAGCCCATCATGGGGAACATGGGAGTCATCCTTCCTGAAGAGGGTTTTCTTAAAGGGCTCGAGGCCCTGTGTAGACGGAAGGGCATCCTTCTCATCTTCGACGAGGTTATCACGGGCTTCCGTGTCACCTTCGGCGGTGCCCAGCACATCTATGACATCGATCCCGACATAACCTGTCTCGGCAAGATAATCGGCGGAGGTTTCCCCATAGGCGCCTTCGGCGGGAAAAGGCATATCATGGAACGCCTTGCCCCGCTCGGAGATGTGTACCAGGCTGGCACTCTTTCGGGGAACCCCGTTGCCGTGCGCGCCGGTCTTCACGTGCTGGACTTCCTGAGGCGCAATTCCGATGAACTCTATGCGCGTCTTAACAGCACGGGACTGACCTTATCGAAGGAGATAGCGGCCATTGCAGGCCGATATGAGATTCCCTACCGCATAAATTCCATAACCGGCATGTTTACGGGGTTCTTTTCGAGGAACGCCGTGACCGGCTGCGCCGCCGCAGCGGCGTCCGACAGGGACCTCTACGAGAGGTTCTTCAAGGCCATGTTGGATGAGGGCATCTTTTTCGCCCCCAGCCAGTTCGAGGCGTCATTCGTCACGCTCACACTGCATCAGGCCGAGATAGATCGAACCGTCGGGGCATATGAAAAGGTGTTCCGCGGCATCCGTTCCATGCAATAATTAAGGAGGCCTTTCAATGTCGAACTCTCCGAGGGCGGTCGCCTATATCGACCTTGGCGCCCTCGAGTACAATTACCGGTCCATCAGGCAGCGGCTAAGCCCGGGCGCCGGGCTCCTTGGCGTCGTCAAGGCCGATGCTTACGGTCACGGGGCCCTTGAGGTCTCGAGGAGACTGGAGTCGATCGGCATCGATTACCTGGGTGTGGCAACGGTCGACGAAGGCGTGGATCTCAGAAAAGGCGGCATCACAGCACCCCTCCTCGTCATGAGCGGCGTGTTTTCCTGGGATGAGGTCGAGCCGGTCCTTCGCTATGATCTGACACCGGCAGTTTACGATGATGCGCTTCTTGGAAGGTTGGCGGATCGATCAAAGGAATTTGCCCGGCCCCTCAGGGTGCACATAAAGTTCGACACGGGCATGGGGAGGCTCGGTTTCAGACCGGAAGATGCGCAAAGGATCGCCGCCATTCTTGCGGGAGCCCCGGGACTCAAGACGGAAGGCGTCATGACCCATTTCCCGTCGTCGGAGGTGCGAGACGACTTCGGGCTTTCCCAGATCAGGACGTTCGCTAAAGTGGTGGATATCTTCAAAACGGCAGGCCTCGACCCGGCATACGTGCATATGAGCAGCAGCGGCGCTATTGTCACCTACCCCGAGGCCCATTTCTCTCTCGTGCGCGCCGGCATAAGCCTCTATGGTTCCCATCCGTCGCGGTCCCTCGAAGAGGTCCTCCCTCTGCGGCAGGTGATGAAGGTCGTGGCCCGCATAGCCTTTTGCAGGGAGTTGCCCGCCGGAGTGCCCCTGAGTTATGGAAGGACCTACGAGACCCCCCGCATCACGCGGATTGCTTATATACCCGTTGGATACTCGGACGGATATCCCAGGTCGCTTTCGAACAAGGGTCGGGTGTTAATAAACAGCAGGGAATGCAATATCGTCGGAAGGGTCTGCATGGACTGGATCCTTGCCGATATCACCGGTCTCGATGGTGTCGAAAGTGGAGATGAAGCGATTCTACTCGGCGAAGGCGACGGTGAAGGGATGCGCATTTCCGCCAATGAGATGGCCGAACTGGCGGGCACGATCCCCTACGAAATACTGTGCAAGATCTCGAGAAGGGTATTGCGGGTCTACGTCTAGCCGGTTTCCGAAGGTTTAAAGTTTCACGCTGAAACGGTTTTCTATTCGCTGTTATCCGGGTAGCGGTGCATGATATTGCGGATCATATCGAGGATGGAGAAGAAGACGTCGAGCATTTCGGGGTCGAAGTGCCGGCCTCGTTCGCGGTCCATTGTTTCGAGGACGCGTTCTTCCTCCCAGGGCTCCTTGTAGGACCTTCCCGAACTCAGCGCATCGAAGACGTCGGCGATGGCGACGATGCGGCCGAAGACGGGAATCTCCTCTTGTTTCTTGCCTATGGCCCGGCCGCTTAAGTCCTCAAAACCAGGCAGGGGTTCGCCCGTTGCGTAATCGATATAGCCGGGATAACCTTTGCCATCCCATCTTTCGTGATGGTTGAGGGCAACGAGGAAGGCGGCTTTGTCGAAATCGGAGCGCTGATGGGAGAAGAGCTGCGCTCCAAGATAGGTATGCTGTTTCATCACTTCGTATTCATAGCTGTCGAGACGGGCAGGTTTCTTGAGGATGAGGTCCGTTATGGCGACTTTGCCCACATCGTGGAGCATGGCTGACATCTTGAGGATGTCCCTGTTCTGTTCCAGTTCCGCCTTGCCGATGCCTTTCCTGGCCGCCCAGACCTCGTAGAGTTCGACGGAATAAGATGAAACGCGGTTCACATGGGCGCCCGTTTCCATGGGGTCTCGAAGCTCCGCCATCTTTATCATGCGCAATATGATATCGCGCGTCATTGTCGCCCGTTCGATAGCTATGGCGGCGTTGTTGGCAAAGTGGACGACGAAGGGTTCGTCCTCGCGTTGAAAGGGAATGATATTTCCGCCCGGATCTGTGGCATTGATAAGCTGAAGCACCCCGACCACCTCATCGGTGTGGGTTTTCAACGGAAAGGAGAGCACGGACCGCGTCTTGTATCCCGAGATCTTGTCGTATGAAGGATCAAAGGAAAAGGGTACGCTGCCGGCGAGAGTGTAAACGTTGTCCAGGTTGAGGACCTTTCCTGTGTTCGCGACATAACCCGAGATTGATTGATTGCTGACGGGAATTGTGAAGGTTGAATAGATCAGTTTTTTGCCGGCAGGGAGCTGTTTCTGCAGCGTGTCGTTCTGGGTATAGCGGAAAAGCAGTGTTTCGCCTTCCTTGATGTAAATGGACCCGGCATCGGCGTTCGTCAGGTGACGCGCCTTTGTGAGGATACGCTCCAAAAGGATATCGATGTCCCTGGTCTGGATGACTTCAAGGCCGACGTTGAGGACTTCCTGAAATTTCTTCCTCTCGTCTATCATATTATTCGCGCGCGATTGAGCACATATGTCTCGGAAGACGTTTCTAGAGAGGCGGGCCGAGAATATATTCGAAGCGAGATCTGAAATCTTCCGGCGACATGTTGGCAGCCCTGGCGAGGTGCGCCAGATGAGGGCCCTCGAAATCTTCCCTTTCAACACGTATCATGTATTTCCTGGCAACCTCGTAAGTCTCCGTTGCCATATCCACCCTTCTGATCTTGACCTTTCCCGTCTTGTAGTCGATTATCTCGACAAAGGGAACGGGTTTCAGATTGCCTTCATAGGCGACTATCATGGAGCCGGTGCCACCCTTGAGAAGGTACCTGACAGCGCCGTAACCGAGATTGCGTGTATATTCCACATCGAAAGGTATGGGGTTGGCGGCGCGCAGCTCGTAGCCGATGTTCTTGTCCACAATGCCGACCCCCTCGATGCCCATTTCGGAAAGGGTCTTGTTGACGAAGTCCCTGAGGACCCTTCCCAGCTGTATCTCGGAAAGCTTGAGCTCGCCCTTTTCGTTGCGTTCCACTTCCTCGTGCTTGCCCAGTTCCTCGAGGTCGAATTTCTCCGATATCCCCTCGGCGAGAATGGCTACGCCGTAGTCCCTGTCCATGCTGCGCCGTTTCAGTATGGAAGCGGTGAGGATGTCTGCAACCTTTTTGAAGGAAAGCTTTTTTTCGGGGAATTCCTCGGGAATGAGGCATATCGTCGCGCCGGCCGCTTTGCCCATGCCAAGCGCCAGATGCCCCGCGTGCCTCCCCATGGTGGTGATGAAATACCATCGGCCCATTGTGCGGGCATCCTCTATGATATTGTTGACAATGTAGACCCCGACGTGGCGGGCGGTCTGGAAGCCAAAGGTGGAGAAACCGCCGGGAAGCGGTATGTCGTTGTCGATCGTCTTGGGGGTGTGCACGACGCTTACCGAGCCGCGGGCCTCTCGCTCGATCCAGTTTGCCATGTAGAGGGTGCCGTCGCCGCCGATGGTTATGAGATACTTGATGCCCGCCCCTTTCAGGGTGGACATAAGGGTCTTGAACTTTGCCTTGGCATTCTCCGGCTTGTCCCGCGAGGTTCGCAGAATGGAGCCCCCCGAGGCGTGTATCCGCGACACGTCGTCGATCGTGAGCGGCATGAATATGTCCTTATGCCCGTCGAAGAGGGCCTTGAAACCACCCTTGATACCGACGACTTTTTTCCCCGAGTTGATCGCCTCGATAGTTGCGGCGCTGATGACTCCGTTGATGCCAGGTGCGGGTCCGCCGCCGACAATGATCCCTATGGTCTCTTTGCTCATGCCGTACATTGTGCATCTTTCCGTCTTTATTTGCAAGGCTTTTTGTCATATCCTGTATGCATCGGAGCGGTCATGAAGATTGGTTTTCATGTTTCCATATCAAAGGGATTTGATGATACGTTGAGAAGGGCGAACGAACTCGAGTGCCAGGCGGTGCAGATATTTGTCAAGAACCCGCGGTCATGGATGCAAAGGGAACTATCGGAGGCAGACATGGAGGCCTTTGACCGCCTGTCGGCGCAGTTGCCTGTCTTTGCCCATCTATCGTATCTTCCCAATCTAGCGAAGATCGACGAGGACGAGCGAAACTTGAAGGGATTGCTCCATGAGGCCTCGTTGTGCGCACGACTGGGAATCCACTTCCTCGTCGTTCATCCCGGATCGCGCCCTGACAGGCGCTCAGGCGTGAGGCTGATCGCTGAGGCGATCGATCGTGTTCACGATGTGCATGACATCGCGATCCTTATCGAGAACACGGCCGGCCAGGGGAACACCCTGGGAAGGAACATTGAAGAATTGGCGCGCATCTATGAGGGCGTCTCGCGCAAGGACAAGACCTTCTTTTGCATTGACACGGCGCACCTCTTCGAAGCGGGATGCAATATAAAGGAACGTACTGTCTGGCTGGGGTTCATGAAGGATTTCGAAAAGACACTGGGACGGGAGAAAATAGGTCTCTTTCATCTCAATGATTCAAAGGCGGCCGCCGGTACGCACACTGACCGCCACTGGCATATAGGCCAGGGTGAGATCGGCCTCGGATTCTTCAGGACGCTTATGAGGGATAAAAGATTTGCCCATCTGGCGGGCGTTATGGAAACGCCGAAGATGGGCAATATGGACGAAGTTAATATGAAGGTTATGCGCTCGCTATTTCCTCCGCTGATGCCGCGTCCTTCTTCTTAGCTTTTTATATTTATGTTTCCTGATCTTCTTTTTCCTCCACTTCATTACACTGCCCATGCTCACCTCGTTGGTATGTGAAAGTCAAAAACTGTTTATCCAGAGTTCGTAAACGCTAACAACATAACCCCACTCAGGTTTTTTTTCAAGAACATAATGAACAAGGCCGCTTTTTTGAACGCCCCTCGAGGCTTCACCGATTATGTTGAAATAAGAAGGCAAAGTCGCTATAATAACTGACCGCGCGCCTGTAGCTCAACTGGATAGAGCAACGGACTTCTAATCCGTAGGTTCTGGGTTCGATTCCCGGCAGGCGCGCTCTTACAAGAAAGTACGTGACTACGCTGTGACTACGTATTGGATGCTGTTCCTGGCCGACGCCGGCACGGAGGCCGACGGCACGAATATCACGGCCTTCACACCGGACATCCTCTCGAATCCGCGGCATCAATTATATATGTCTTATATGCTGGCAGAAAGTGCCGTGCGACTTTTACTGGATACCTATCCTGCCAGGAAACGGCTGAGCATCGATTATGCAAAGCGACAGGGCCCGCTTGCCTGAGTTGCCATTACGTTGACATAATGGACTTTTAGAGGGCTACACTATAGACCATCGCGATATAATGAATTCGATAAAGGCTATTACAGCATAACAATCCGATAATTGCAGTAGACTGTTTTAAATCCATTGTGTATACTTATCTATTATAGCAACCCTAAAGAGGTCTATTATGGATATGTTTCACACAGCTGAGGAATGGGAACAGGAGATTGGGCAACAACTTCGCCGCATGCGGCTTCTGCAGGACATCGACCAGCGCGTTCTGGCCGAGCGCGCCGGGGTATCCCTGAACGCCTTGAAGAATCTCGAAGGAGGCAAGGGCGCCACAGTCAGGTCGTTCGTCCGGGTTCTGCGCGCCCTGGGCAGGGCGGAATGGCTGACCTCTCTCTCCCCGGAGGTTTCTATCAGCCCCATGCAGATCCTTGAGTCAAAGAAGAAATCGCCAAGGCAGCGCGCCTCCCGCAGGAAGGGGACGCCCAATGCATAGACCGGTGCGGGCGATCGAAGTTCGTGTGTGGGGAAAACGTGCCGGGGCTCTGGCGGTCGACCCCAGACTTGGCTACTATGCTTTCGAATATGATCCCGCGTTCGCTGCGGCCGGCATCGAGCTTGCGCCGTTGACCATGCCGCTCGCGAACGCACGCGCGCCTTTCGTTTTCACCGATCTGCCGGAGCTGACCTTCAAGCGGTTGCCGGGGATGATCGCCGACGCCCTGCCGGATGACTTCGGAAATGCCCTCATTGACGCATGGATGGCAGGCAAAGGCATCGACAGGCTGGACATAACAGCCCTTGACCGCCTGGCTTACATGGGCAGGCGAGGCACAGGCGCGCTGGAGTTCAGGCCGGTAATTGGACCGGAGGTAAAAAGGAGCACCGCTATAAAGCTCTCTCGCCTTGTCGAAAGCGCCCGGCGCGCAGTCCAGGGCGATATAGGTTCGGACAACACGGCCAAGGCAGCCCTGCAGCAGATCATCCAGGTCGGAACATCCGCCGGCGGGGCAAGGGCCAAGGCAGCCATAGCCTGGAACCCGAAAACGGACGAGATCCGGTCAGGACAGTTCGATGTCGAACCGGGGTTCGAGCACTGGATACTGAAGTTTGATGGCGTAGGAGCCGACCGGGAACTCGGGGGATCCCGGAACTACGGCCGCATCGAGTACGCATACTACCTCATGGCCCGCAGGGCAGGCATATCCATATCACCATGCCGGCTGATGGAGGAGAACGGCCGTGCCCACTTCATGACACGCCGCTTCGATCGTGACGGAAACGCCAGGCACCACATGCAGACCCTCTGCGCCATGAAGCACCTGGACTTCAAGCAAAAAGCGACTCACGACTACAGCCAGTTCTTCATGGCAATCGAGCAGCTGCAGCTGGGCCATGCTGCCCTGGAAGAGGCTTTCCGTCGGGTAGCGTTCAATGTCATGGCCGCCAATTGCGATGACCACACGAAGAACTTCTCCTTCATTCTTCGACAGGGAGGGTCGTGGGAGCTTGCCCCGGCCTATGACATAACCCATGCGTACAATCCGAAGGGGGAATGGACATACCAGCACCTCATGGCCGTCAACGGGAAGTTCAGCGATATCAGACTCGAGGACTTTCTCTTGGTCGCCGAGCGTTTCATGATCGGCAACCCGAAGAAGATACTCGGTCAGGTCCAGGAGGCCGTGGAAGCCTGGCCGGAATTTGCCGCAGAAGCCGGGATCAGCGAAGGTGATATCGGACGTGTTCACGGACATCACCAGCCGCTCCTGTCAGCGAAAATCCTTTAAATAGTGACAGGGATCTGCGCCCATCTGTTGACCCTGCACGAAATATGTTCATAATGCGCGTATTGAGAGGTGACACATTCAGACCAGGGAAGGTCATCCTGGCATCAAGCCAGCATCGGCCGCAATAGAGATTCATCTCCAGGCAGTTCTTGACTCCCGTTTCCTCTCGGGCTATCCTGTCGTCGTGCTCAGCCAATCTGAACTCGATGCTCCGGGCGTGTGATCCATCATATAATTGCCTGGAAGATCGCATGCCTGTGAGGAGGCACAATGACAATATTCATATACACCTTGACAGGATTGGCCGTCGTCGTTCTTGTTGTTTACCTGGCCATTCCCATAGCTCAATTGATCAAGAACAAGGGCAAGCGGTGTGATGTCGCGGAAGTGATGTATCCCGGTGACGCAGAGCGTCAGTCCGGTTACAGGGACAAGGTCGCCTCCGAAATCCTCCGCAATAACCCGGGGTTCACATACGAGTCCCCGGAGTTTCAGGTCCTTTACCGGCAAGAGATGGACAGACTGCTGAAGGAATACCAAAGTCAGATCGTGGTTCCCCGGCGTGGGTGACCCCCTTGTTCACGCGACCACCTTGTTTTACTGAAAGTAAAAGAGACATTCTCTTTATTACCTTGCAAACCAGCCGCTAATAGACGATACTATGCCGCCATGTCCAAAAGATCCGGAAAAGATAGACACGAAGCTAAATCAGGACCATTGAGTCCACCGAAAAGGCCGCGAAGGGGCCCGCCTGATAAGGCAGACCGAAGCGCTGACGCTTCCCGCGGGCGCAAAGACAGATCATCTGAATACTTTGCTCCATCAGGAAGGACAAGAGACCTGCCCGAGAAGGCAGATCGAAGCCGTGGCGATTTACGGGGACACAGGGAAGGAAAATCTTTTCCCTCCTTTGACCGGCCAAAAAGGGAGTTTGGATTTGCATCCAACGATAAAAGGCCGTTGCCGCAGGAACAGCAAAAAACAGTCTCATCGGCCGCCCTGAAAAGAGGGTTCGAGAGGGCAAAGGATGAGATAGCAGGTGTGTGTGACGAAATATCTGCCCTTATGACCAGCCGATACAATATTGGCAAGGTTGAGCTGACGGTGAGTTTCAACGCAGCCGGAGAATTTATCGGCTTCGGCGCCGGCGGCGCAGCATCAATCAAAATCACAATTATCCCTTCAAAATAAGGGGCATCGGCCCACCAAAACATTTGAAGACCCCTCGTTAATGCCGCATCTGATCCCGGTTGCTTTGCGCGGTTCTGAAATATCGGGGAGAGGTGAGGTTCTCCTTCGTGCATTCATGTAACGATGTGGTAGCCCCCGTTTTAACCGGATACTCATACGATTAAAAAATAGCTTGTAGTACAGGATCTCGCCTTTCGCTCCCTTTAGAACGTATGTTTTGACGCTGCCGGAAAAGTGTTTTGCGCTGGCAGACCCTGCCCGCGATCTTGTTTTGCCTTAATGAAATGGTACCGATGGCGATATATAATTCAGGGAAACTCCTCAAGGAGAGGACACACCCGGAATTCACCATGGAAGAGACGGGCAAACAGACAATTAAGCACAATAAGGAGCATCTCGGTATCAAGCTCGGCGTTGCTCTGCGGATCCAACTCAGGGGATCGAAGGATACCTGGAAGAGCACTCTCGTGGGTATGGTTACGGACCGGTATCTTATCGTGGAGGTGCCTCCCATACCGGGTCTCTGGGTGAAGCTCCATCAGGTGAACAATATCATCGTTCGCTATCTTCACGATGGAAAGGTCTACGGTTTCTATTCCACGCTCGTCGGTGCCATGGATGAACCATTTCGCCTGACTTTTCTCTCCTATCCCGAAAAGATCGAGATAGTGAACTTGAGAAAGTTCCAGAGGGTGCCGTGTCTTATCCCGGCCGTGGTCTCACTGAACGGGGGGTCGTATCACGGCGTCTTCACTGACGTAAGTGAAGGCGGATGCAGTTTCCTTTTCGATCAGTCCGGCGCGGCATCCGACGTCGGCCCGGGTCTCGGCGAGGAGGTCACTTTTTCGGTGTGTCTCATCGGTTCGTCGGAAGTGAGGTCTATCGGGGCCACCGTAAGGAGCGTCAGGATGATAGGGAAAAGCATGTCCGTGGGTACGCAGTTCCAGGACCCCGGCGGCGATCTCCTCAGTTCCATCCGCACGTACATGGAAAAGGTGGGAGGCCTCGATGTGTCCTGACGGGTACGACGAGAGGCGCCAGTGGAATTGGGTTGGCATTTGCGGCGATTTTGTTTAGAATCGTCATAACCATCTCAGCCGGTAACGGGTCCCGCTGAAAAAGCAGGGCCGCCGATGATTGCCGCTTTATGTGGGGTTTGTGGGGAAGAGAGGAAAAGGTTTTGAAACGCTGGGTGTTCCTGACCTCCGTACTGATCTTCATGGCAGCGTGCTTCTACCTGTTCTATTCCACCTACCAGCGGGTGAAGAATGATGAAATAGAGCAACTGAACAAGCAGCAGATGGCCCACGCCAAACAGGCACGGGCCGGGATGGAAGGCTTTTTCCAACACTATCTCAAGATACTTAACCATCTTGCCAGACACCATGAGATCATCAATTTCAATGAAGATGGCAAGCGGGCCATCGCAGAATTCTACGAGGCAAGCAGGGAAGACATCAGGTCCATCACGCGCGTCGATGCCGCAGGCAGGTTTGTTTACACTATTCCCGATGGTGACAGGTACCGGGGAGCGGACATATCCCACCGTGATTTTTTTCAGGCAATGAAGGGGGACCTCAAACCCGTCGTCAGCGATGTTATCACTTCCGTGAAAGGTCAAGAGAGGTCCATGGCCCTTCATCACCCCATAGTGAAGAATGGAAGATTCGTCGGTTCCGTCGCAATCATTGTTTCCATCGACGACCTCGCGGACAAGTATCTCAAACCGATCCGTATCGCGCGCACCGGCTATGCCTGGGTATTGAACCGCAAGGGTGTGGAGATGTACTGCCCTGTGCCCGGCCATATCGGCGTGTCCATATATGAGACCTCCGGCCGCTTCCCCTCCGTCATTGCCATGGCGGAAGAGATGATGAAGGGGAAGGCGGGCGTCACCACGTACGATTACGACTATATTGCCGACAAGGAAACGAAGAAGATCGTAAAGCATGCGGTCTATATGCCGATAGTCATCGGGGACACCTTTTGGTCCATCGTCGTGGCAACCCCGGAGAATGAGGCCCTGGCCGCCATGGAGGGGTTCCGCAACCGCTTGTTTGCCATTATCGGGCTCTTTGTTGTTGGTCTGTTTGTCTTTGTGTTCTATACAGTGAAGTCCTGGGCGGTTCTCAAGGAGGCCCATAAGCGGATGGAGGCCGAGGAAGCATCCCTTCAAAGCGAGGCCAGATACCGGTCCATCATCGAGAATGCCGTGGAGGGCATTTACCAGTCTACCGCGGATGGCCGCTTCATGAGTGTGAACCCCGCCTTTTCGCGGATAACCGGTTATGGTTCCCCCGAACACCTGACGCAGGAGATAACGGACATCGGAAAACAACTCTATGTGGATCCCGAGGACCGGCGTATCTTTGAGAGGACTCTCGAAAAAGAGGGGGTTGTCGCCAACCAGGAGGTCCGGTTCAGACGCCGCGACGGGAAGATCATATGGGTTTCCCTGAACGGGCGCGCCGTAAAGGACAAAGACGGAAAGGTGTTACACTACGAGGGCACCATCGAGGACGTAACGGACCGCAGGAAAGCGGAAGAAGCTCTCCGCGCAGAGACGGAAAAGCTTCAGACCCTTTCCGAGAATGCCCCTGTCGGGATGGTGCTCATCAGCCCGGAAGGCCGTTTTACTTATGTGAACACCAAGTTCAGGGAAATGTTCGGCTATGACCTCGGCCATGTGCCGGACGGCAGGACCTGGTTCAGAAAGGCGTATCCGGACAAGCAGTACAGGACTGCGGTGATATCCGCATGGATCAACGATTTCGTGGGCAACGAGCCCGGTGAAAGAAAGCCCCGTGTATTCACCGTGACCTGTTCCAGTGGAAAACAGCGGTTGATAACCTTCGTGACCATGAGGCTTACCTCGGGTGAACATCTCATGGTTTGTGAGGACATGACGGAACTCAAGCGCCTCGAAGACCGGCTTCGTCAGTCTCAAAAAATGGAGGCCATCGGCAACCTGGCGGGAGGGGTGGCACACGATTTCAACAATATCCTGACCACCATCATGGGATACGCGAGCCTTCTTCAGCAGGAAACCGGCGACAACAGCAGGGCGAGGTCCCACGTGGAGCAGATACTCTCCGCCTCCCAGAGGGCGGCCAATCTGACCCAGAGCCTCCTTGCCTTCAGCCGCCACAGGACGGTTTCCTTAAAGCCTCTCAACCTCAACGAATCCCTGAAGAGTGCTGAAAAACTGCTGAAGCGACTCCTTACGGAGGATATCGAGTTCAGGCTGATACTCACCGACGGCGACACGACCATCCTCGCCGATGCCACAGAGATCGACCAGATCCTTTTCAATCTTGTCAGCAACGCCCGCGACGCGATGACGCGGGGCGGGCGGCTCACCATCGAGACGGGCATCGTCGAGATGGACAGCTACTACCTGAAAGCCCACGGGTTCGGGCAGCCGGGGAAATATGTCTCCATCGCGGTTTCGGACACCGGTACGGGTATGGATGAGGCGACGCGGGAGCGCATGTTCGATCCTTTCTTCACAACGAAAGAGATCGGCAAGGGGACGGGCCTCGGTCTTGCTACGGTCTATGGGATCGTGTCGCAGCACAACGGCTACATCAACGTTTACAGTGAACCGGGCAAAGGCGCCACCTTCCGCATTTTCTTCCCCCTTGCGGCACCGGCGGCAAAGGAAGAGGAGCCGCCTGCCGTCGACGTGAACGGAGGGGATGAGACCATCCTGATCGCCGAAGACAACGAGTCCGTCATGACCCTCATCAAGGAAGTCCTGAGAAAATATGGCTACCGTACCCTGGAAGCGAGCGACGGTGAAGAAGCGGTCGAGATATTCAGGGACAACAAGGGAATCGATCTCGTCATCCTTGATTCCGTCATGCCCAGGAAGAACGGCAGGGAGGCCTGTGAAGATATACGAAAGATCGACCCCGGTATGAAGGTCCTCTTTATCAGCGGTCACACCCGCGACACCCGCCTTGACAGGGGCATCGCCGACGAAGAAGTGGATTTCCTCCCCAAACCTCTCTCCCCCATAAAACTGCTCCAGACAATACGGGAAATACTGGATCGGGCCTGAAGGCCCAATCCGGGTTTCAGGTGGTGTAGTTGATCTCCAGTATTCTGTCGATCCGGAAGGTGCGTTCCTCTTTCCTCAGCTCGCAGTATGCGCGAAGGCCTTCGAATTGTCTGCCCTTGAATTCCATTGGTTCTATCGAGAGGGGTCGTATGGTGCGGCAGGATTTTGTGTCGTTGGGCTTCAAATAGATGATCTCAATGGCGAGATCGCGCCTGATGGCATCCATGATGATCGCGCTTCTCTCGTCGTAGCTTGAGCGCTCATCGGCCTTCTCGTACTGGAAGGTGGTGAGGAATTTTGCCACCCGCCAGTCCATACGAATATGACCCTTGCTGATCATCTTTGTCAGGAAAATGCCGTTGAAATTCGTACACCGGCTCAAGGCGACGTAGACCTGGCCGTGGGCGAAGGCTCCACGGCCCATGTCTATTATGACGCGGTCGAACGTCTTTCCCTGGCTCTTGTGGATGGTCACTGCCCAGGCCAGGCGGATAGGATACTGTATGAATGTTCCCGTCGTCCTCGTCGAGATACCCTTTGTCTTCCTGTCGTACTGGTACTCAAAGAGCTCCCACATGTTCGGGGTCACCTCCACCATCTTCCCGTCGTCGAGGCGCACGAGGACCCTGTCGTCCTCGCCGTCCATCCTGCTAAGGCCCTTGACCGTCCCAAGCGTGCCGTTCACCCAGCGGCCGTATTTGTCGTTATTGACGAGCATGACCTGGGCTCCTGGTTTCAAAATGAGCGCCTCTTCCGCCGGCAGGGACGAGCGGTCGAAGACGCCGCTTGTCTTTCCGGGAAGCGTAAAGGCCCGGTCGGGGAGGGCCTCGAGCATCTCCAGGTTGCGTTTGGCGGCGAGGTCGTTCGTGGTTGTCAGGGTGATATAGAACCCGTCCGTCGGGTAGGGGGCATCGGGTCGATGGTTCCTGTTGAGCCGCTCGATGTCGTCGTCGGTGCAGGTGCGGTTCCGTATGGCGTTCAGAAGCTCGATGAAATCCTGCTCTGTTTGACGGTAGACCTTCTCAAGCTCGATGAACTCGATTTCGAATGACTTTTCCTTGAAGACCTGTGCCGAGAAGAAGTAGGGCGAGTCATAGCGATGGGTGAATATTTCCCTTTCCGAAGACGCGACCACTGGCGGAAGCTGGTAGAGGTCTCCGACGAAGATCATCTGGACACCACCGAACCACTGCTTGCGATAGGGCCCGTTGAGGCGTAAGAACTTTTCCACGCAGTCGAGAAGGTCGGCCCGCACCATCGATATCTCATCTATTATGATGGTGTCGAACTCCTTGTAGATCCTGGCCTCGGGTCCTGCCATCCTTTTGACCTTTTCCGGGGTGATGGTGGGCTTGAAACCGAAAAAGGAGTGGATCGTCTGCCCCTGAACGTTGAGGGCGGCGACCCCCGTGGGCGCCAGCACGGCCACCTCCTTGCGGGTGTTCTGCCGGAAGTACTCAAGGAGCGTCGATTTTCCCGTGCCCGCCTTGCCGGTAATGAAGATATGCCGGTTGGTGCCCTCCATGACATCGAGGGCCTTTTGGAACTCGGCGTTGATCTCTATGAACGACCTGCGCATGCGTAAAAAATAACCCATGTGATGGCGGAGAAGATAGGAAAAACTGTCTGCGGCGAGGTGGGCGGCAGACAGTCTTCTGGTATTGAAAGAGCCTGTCGATTGTGTCAAAATGGGCTTACCCAATAATTCGTTCAAGGAGAGCGCATGCCTTTTCAGGATATCAATGGTCTCAAGGTCTATTATGAGGTTCACGGGGAAGGGGCGACGGAGACGATCGTCCTTTTGCATCATGGTTTCGGATGTGTCAAGATCTGGCGCAACATCTTCCCAAAATTTGTAGACGCCGGCTACCGGGTAGTCATGTATGACCGCCGGGGGTTCGGGCGCTCCGAGGACGGGCCTGATTTCTTCGATTTTTATGTGAGCGACCGGTACAGGGAGGAGAGCCTGGGCGAGCTGCGCTCGGTCAAGGAGCGCCTTGGCATCGGTCCCTGTCACCTGGTGGGCCAGTGCGAAGGCGGCGTTGTGGGCGTCGATTATGCGGCCCGCTACCCGGAAGATGTGAAGAGCATTACAGCGGCCAGCACCCAGTGCTACAGCGAAGTCCCCATGACGCAGTTGAATATCGAAAGGCTCGTCGTCAATTTCACGGACCTCGAACCGAGACTTCAAGCCAAGATAATAGACTGGCACGGAGAGACGGCCCAGGCGAAATACGACCAGTTCGCGAGGTGCGGCGGTGAGTATGGCGTGGAGTACTTCGACCTGAGACCAATCCTGGCGAAAGTGTTTTGCCCGGCCCTGGTCCTTTATCCGGATCGCAGTTCCATCTTCTATGCGGAGCAGGCTCTTGCCTTTTATCGGGGCCTCCCGAAGGGGGAGCTTGCTGTTTTTCCGAAGTGCGGCCACAACACCTACGAGCAACGCCCGGAGGACTATGTGCGCACTATCCTCGACTTTCTGAAACGGACAAAAGAAGGCGAAGATCAAGCGGACCGCCCGTCGATGTCCTGCCTGGCCTAGAAGAGGGCTTCAGGCCGCGGCCTTCCCTGAAACCTGAAACTGTCTTCTTTCGGTATGTCAGGCTGTTGTCACCATCATGAGGTAATATTGTGCTCATGGAGGTGGTCGATGTATACCAGGGAGAACATGTCGTACCCATCGGTTCCTTTTGATCAGTGTTATTGGGTTGTGCCGGGGAGGCTTCTTGCCGGGTGCTATCCGGGGGACCTCGATGCCGCAGAGGCGGAAAAGAAATTGCAGGGGCTTCTCAAGGCCGGGATCAGGCGCGTTGTCAATCTCATGGAAGAGACCGAGACGAATTGGGACGGAGAGCCTTTTGCGGATTATCAAAAAGAACTGAGTCGCAGGGGAGGGCTGATGAAGGCCGATGTTGTCTGTGTGCGCAGGCCCATAAGGGATTTTATGGTCCCATCCCGCGAGGAGATGATCGGTATCCTCGATGAGATCGATAGCGCCATTAGGGCGGGCAGGCCGGTCTATGTGCATTGCTGGGGAGGAAAGGGCAGAACCGGTACCGTTGTCGGGTGCTACCTGGTCCGCCATGCCTTTGCCAGCGGCAAAACAGCGCTTCATATGATCGGGGAACTCAGGGCGCGGGCCGATGGTTTGTCGCCGGAGACGCAGGAGCAGCGGGATATGGTATGCTCGTGGAGGATAGGAGAGTGAACGTGGCGGGGATCTCCAGACAGGACAGGATTCTTGGCGGGCTTTGGGGGGCTGTGGTTGGAGACGCCCTTGGCGTCCCGGTGGAGTTCAAGGGAAGGGATGTCCGTAAGGGCGACCCTGTCACGGATATGAGGGGATACGGAACATTCGGTCTGCCGCCGGGAAGCTGGTCTGATGACTCCTCCCTTATGCTGTGCACCGCGCAGGGTCTCCTCGACGGGTTCGATACGGAGCGGATGGGGGATCTTTTCGTCAGTTGGTTCACGGCAGGTTTCTGGACGCCTCACGGACAGGCCTTTGATGTGGGCCGGGGGACGTGGCAGGCAATAAGCAGGATGCAGCTCGGCACGCCGGCGGGGCTAGCCGGAGGACAGGAGGAAGGCAACAACGGCAACGGCTCGCTGATGCGCATTCTCCCTGTCGTCATCCATTGTGCCGCCATGGACGATGAGGAAGCGCTCCGCCTTGTCCACCGCGCTTCAGCTGTAACACACGGGCACCCGCGATCGATGATGGCCTGCGGGATGTATTATCTCGTGGTGACAGCCCTTCTGGAGGGGATGGCGCCGCGCGACGCATATCGGCTTGCCATGGAAAGGACGAGGCAGCTCTACAGCGCGCCGCCTTTTTCGAAGGAAACCCCCCATTTTTCCCGCCTTCTCTCCGGTGATATCCATGCCCTTCCCGAAAATGCCATCGAATCCGACGGCTACGTGGTCCATACCCTGGAGGCGTCCCTCTGGTGCCTGCTGACGACGGGCTCCTACACAGAGGCGGTGCTCAGGGCGGTCAATCTCGGTTGGGACACGGACACGACTGCCATTGTAACGGGCGGCATGGCCGGCACGCATTATGGTCTTGAGGCAGTCCCGAAGCACTGGCATGATATGATAGTGAAGAAAGAGGATATAGGTGAGTTGTTCGAGGAGTTGGTGGAGAGGATTGGTCACAGGTGACCGTGCCCATGGCCCATCCCCTGTCTCTTTCCTTTTCGGGTGAGTGATGATAAATAGAGAGATGACCGACCTTATCGGCTACATTGCCGCCTGCTTCACCACATTTTCGCTTTTGCCGCAGATATTGCGCATCCGGAGGCTGAAAGAAGCTCGGGACGTCTCCGTTTTCCTGCCGCTCATGATTGCCGTGGGTTCGGTTTTGTGGTTGATATACGGGATCATCATCGGGTCCGCCCCGGTCATTGCGGCAAATTCTGTTTCCTTGTTTATCGCTGTGATCACCATCTTCTTCACGATCAAGTACAGGTAAACGGGTCCTGTCGGGTCATCCCGGCGAAGGCCAGGCGCCTTTTCCTATTTCCCCTTCGACACGATGAGGTTCCTTATTCCGTTCTTAGCGAATTCGTTCTGGTATTTTAGCACGAGCGACTCCTCTTCCTTGAAGAATTCGTCATCGGACATTTTCTCTACTCCTTTCTGTCCATGCTTGTTGAGCATGTCCCGCCCGGCAAGATTGTAGATGAGCTTGTCGAGGAATGTGAAGTCGTCATAACGCTCGATGAGTTCGTTCAGGGATTCGTCCTCTTCAAATGCCTCGGAAGGCGCGGCGCCCTTTTCTTCTTCATCGTAGTCCGCGTATTCCTGCAGCCCGAAATCCTTTGCGGATCCGAAGACGTAGCGCTGCAGATCGAAGTATTCGTTATCTTGCGGCTCATCCTCGTAGATGTTGACCATCCTCGTTCCCAGATATACGGCCTTCAATAATGTTTCAAATTGTTGCTTGGTAAAAGTGATCTTCATGATTTCCCCTTTGTCTGATACTGCATCAGTGCTGGCCTTCCACTATGTTGTCAGGATGATCTCTGTCTTCATTGCAGCCTCGCTCTTCTTTATGGATGCTTTATTGGATTCCGGCACAGTCCGGTGGTTTCGCTTATTGCGGAGATTCTAATATCAGGTGCGAGAAATGACAAGCGAATAATTAGCCAGGCAGGAAAAGAGGCTGTCAGTCCGGTCTGCCCCGCGGTGACGGCAAAGCCCCTCTTGCGAATGGCAGAGGCTTGGAATGACGCAAGTCCTGTGAGATAAGGCTGAAGCGAACTGAAGATCGCTGTTCGTATCGAAATATAAGTTGAATGTGCCGCGGGAGTTCTCTATCATAGTTCAAGGGAGGAATGTGTGATGATGTATCCCCATGTTTTCTCGTCTCTGTCTGTCGGAGGCATTGTGTTGAAGAATCGTATCACCATGGCGCCCCTTTACGCGGGTTACGCCGCGGAGGACGGCGGCGTGTCTCCTGTCATGCTGGAGCACTACCGGGCGGTGGCGAAGGGCGGTGCCGCTATGATCGTTGTGGAGAACACAACAATCGACCATCCCGCCGGCAGCGGGGCCAGCCGGATGCTGAGGACCGATACGGATGCCAATCTCCAGGATCTCTCGGAGCTTGCCTCGGTTATCAGGGCGGAAGGCGTTGTTGCCTGCATCCAGATAAACCACGCGGGCCGCTTTTCCATCGGGAAGTCTTCGCTCGCTCCGTCCGCGGTGGACACGTTCGGAAAGATCCCTCAGGCCATGAGCCTTGACGATATTCGGCATGTGCGGGGAAAGTTCGTCGAGGCTGCCGTAAGAGTAAAGAAGGCCGGTTTCGACATGGTGGAACTTCACGGAGGCACCGGATATCTTTTGTCGCAGTTCGTCTCCCCTCGGACCAACAGGAGAAACGACACCTACGGCGGCACCCTCGAGAACCGGATGAGATTTCCCCTCGAAGTTTTGAGTGAGGTGAAGGCGGCGGTGGGAGATCTCCCGGTAGGCTACCGTTTCCTTGCGGACGAGTGGCTCCCCGACGGTCTCAAACTTGAGGAATCCACGCAATTCGCAAAGGTCCTGTCCGAGTCCGGCATCGCCTATATCTCCGTGATGGGCGGTACCTACGAATCCTTTACCCTACCCGAGATCGTAGCGAGGTCAAAGACGGAAGGTTACATGGCCGACCTGTCGGAAGCTGTCAGGAAGAATGTCGCGGTGCCGGTCGTAACCGCAGGCAGGATCGCTTCCGGAAAGACGGCCGAGGAGATACTGGCAACGGGCAAAGCCGACCTGTTAGGCCTTGCAAGAGTTCTCTGGGCAGACCCCGAGTGGCCGAACAAGCTGAGGGAGGGAAGGGAAAGTGACATGATCCATTGCGATCCATCATGCAACGACGCCTGCATGCGCCAGGTCATGAAGGCAAAACCCGCCGTCTGTATGCAATGGCCGCAGAAGAAGATAGAAAGATACAAAGAGCGCTTTCCGGATTGAATGCGTTGTTCAAATTACCCATTCCACGCCTCCGGAAAAAGGAGTATTTGATAACAATAAGCACACAATATCTTCCCGTGGAGCGATAGGCTCGCAGACGTTATGATCTTCCGCGAAAATGTGTGATTGCAGGACCTGATCCCAGCAACCGAAAGGGCATGGGTCAGTGAACTGTTTCCTGCGATCTCTTTACCAGCATGTCCATGAAACAGCTCGCCGTCCTTGACAGGTTCTTTTCGCTGAGGAAAACGATGTAGGCATCCATTGAAAGCGGTGTGTCCGTTATCTTCACTTCCCTCAGGACACCCTGTTTCAGTTCATTGTGCACGACGGGCTCGACGATGAACGACGCGCCTTCTCCCCGCTTGAGCAGTTCCTTGGTAAACTCGAGGTTGCTTGCCTCGTAGAGGATTGTGGGTGTCAATCCCTTGTTCCTGAACGCCTCCATGACGATCTTCCTTGTTCCCGACCCTTCTTCCCTCATGATGAGCGGTACCTTCGAAACATCTTCAAGGTTGACGGACCCCTTTTTCGCAAGGGGGTGGTCCGGTGAGATGACGAGAAGAATATTCTCCTTCCGGAAAATGATGCTGTTGAGGAATCTCGGGTTCTCATCACTGGCGACGATGGCAAGTTCGTTCTTCATGTGGAGAAGACTCTGCATCATCTCCATTGAACTCCCTTCGCTGAGATGAATACTGATCCCGGGATAGAGTGCATGGAACATGGAAATGTAGTTGGGCATCAGGAAACGTGCGTATGTCTTTGTTGTCCCGACATGCAGCGCCCCCGTCTGTACCCTTCTTATCCTGTCGAGGGTGTCTTCGGCCTCGAGTTCAAGCTGAAAGATCTTCTGTGCATAACCGAAGAGCACCTCACCCGCTTCGGTGAGGTATATTTTTCTTCCCACCTTGGTGAAGAGTTTCAGGCGTGTTATCGCCTCCAACTGCTTGATCTGGGACGAGACGGCCGGCTGGCTTACGCAAAGGTGTTCCGCCGCCCTGGTGAAGCTGTGCTGTCTTGCCGACTCGTAGAATATTCTCAACTGGTTCAGGTTCATGACCACCATCCTGCAGTCGTTGCGATCGGACAGAAGAAAGGCTGCTTTTCAGATATCAGTTGAATAATCCATGTCCGCCCGTTCAGGATCGCTTCAGGGGCCGGTGGTTTCAGGAAGAGTGGTTCGCAACGTCAGTCTTTATGTCTGTTCGCTGCGGGCGGCAACCTCTATTGAGTGCTATATGAACAAGTATACATAAGTTTTTCTTATGCGCAACATAATTTATATGTATTTGACATTATTCCGTTATCTTTCCATGATGTGAAAAAACGATCAGGAGGGCCACCCATGAAGGACATGAGAGATTTTATCCATGATGCCGAAAATGTGGGCCAGCTCAAAAGGGTGAAGGCCGAAGTTGACTGGAACCTCGAGCTCTCCCATATTGCCAAACTGAACGAAGAAAAAAGCGGACCGGCGCTTCTGTTCGAGAACGTCAAGGGCTATACCTCGCCGGTCATCACCAGCGTCTGCACCACGACGCAGAGGCTTGCCCTGATCATGGGTGCGCCCTCGGAATCCAGTCTCGTGGACCTTATGCGGTACTGGGTAGAAAAAGGAAAGACGCTTGTTCCGCCTAAATTCGTGGACAGGTCGCGGGCGCCCTGCAAGGAAAATATCATGAAGGGTGACGACATCGATCTTTTCAAGTTCCCTGCGCCCCATTACTACCCCAGGGATGGGGGCAGGTTCATGGGTACCGCCCACTTTTTCATCACAAAAGACCCCGATTCGGGTTGGGTCAACCTCGGGACATACCGGGCGCAGCTTCTTGGGAAAGACAAGATCGGCACCCAGTTCATCAAGGGCAAGCATTCCGATATCATGCTGAAAAAATATGCCGCCTTGAAGAAGCCTATGCCGGTGGCATCCATCGTCGGCTGCGACCCGCTCCTCTTTCTCACCGGCGCCGCGCGGCTTTCCGCCTTCGTGAGCGAGTACGACTTTGCGGGGGCCGTACGGGGCAGACCCATCGAGGTGGTGCAGGGCGAGACGGTCGACCTTCCCATTCCCGCAACGGCGGAGATCGTCATCGAAGGCTTCGTGGACCCCGAGACCTTCATGGACGAGGGTCCCTTCGGTGAGTACACCGGCTACTACTCCGGTGTGGGGACGGACAAGCGGAACTTCGAACAGGTGACATGCGTAACGTACAGGAACAACCCCGTCTTTTGGGGGACAACCGTTGGGCGTGCCGTTACGGACACACACATGACCATGGCCCTCACCTACGGCGCAACGCTGTGGCAGCAGTTGACGGACATGAAAATCCCCGGCATCAAGGCTGTGTACTGCCCCCCGGAGGGTTCGGGCAGGTTCCTTGCCATCATATCCGTGAAGCAGATGTATCCCGGGCACGCCGACCAGGTCGGCACCGCCGCAATCTCCACGGAGATGGGTGCGTACGGTCTGAAGACGGTCATCGTTGTCGATGAGGACATCGATCCCTGGGACATCCCGAGGGTGCTCTACGCGCTCAGTTTCAGGTTCCAGCCCAACCGCTGCCAGATCATCAGACGGGGCCGTTCGACACCCCTTGACCCTTCGCTTCCCATAGATTCCAGGGACATCACGGGCAGGATCATCATGGATGCGACCATTCCCTATGAATGGAAGGAGAAGCCCCTGCCGGTGGAACTGGACCCGGAGATGGTGAAGAAGATCCAGGGAAGGTGGGAGGAACTGGGGCTGTAAAGTACTTTTAAGATCAGGGGGGTTATCATGAGGCCAATCAGATACACCGATGAAATGATCGACGAATTCAAACGTGACGGCTACTGGACGGATGAGGTCTTCTCCGATTTCTGGAGGCGCAATGCCATGGAGCTGGGAGACCGTGAGGCCCTTATCGACTCAAGGTACCGGGTGACATGGAAACAGGCATGGAAGATGCTCAACAACCTTGCCTGCGCGTGGGTCGACATGGGGATACCCAAAGATTCCAGGATAATAATCCAGGCACCCAACAGCGTCTATGGCTTCATTTCCAGGATAGCGGCGGACAGGGCCGGGCTCATATCGCTCACGGTCTATCCCTACCTGAGAGAGAAGGAACTCGTCTACATGGTGGAGAGGACCCAGGCGGTTGCCGTGGCCATTCCCCATATCTACCGCAAGTTCAATTACCTTGAGATGTACAGGGAACTGCAGAAGACGTCACCCTACCTGAAGTATTTCTTCCTTTTCGACGAAGAGGTGCCCGAGGGTGCTCCCGACGGTTCCTATTCCCTTTTCAAACTGGCGAACGAGAACGTCGACGAGTCGAAATACGCAAGGCTCGATGAGAGGAAGTTCAGCGCCTATTACGATGTAGGCCTTCTGACGAGCACGACGGGCACCACGGGACTGCCCAAGCTGGTGGAATGGCCCATCGCTTCAAGGGTCTGCACGTCAAAGGCGAGGGTCGATATATGGCGCCTGACCAGGGATGATATCACGGTGGCCATTGCCCCCCATGCAGGCGGTGCCGCGGGGACCCTCACCTATTTCGCCGCCCCGCTGGTGGGAGCGAAAACGGTCATGATGGAGGAGTTCGACCCGGAAGGGGCCTTGAAGCTTATAGAGAAAGAGAAGGCCACCGCCATAGGGGTCGTGCCCACCCATCTGGTGCGCATGCTCGAGGTGGACGAGACCCGGTATGACCTGAGCTCGCTGAGGTTCATCAGGAGCGCGGGCGGCTATCTGCCTCCCCAGGTTGCCGAAGAGGCGGAGAGAAGGTTCAAGGCGACGATAACGAGCGATCTGGGTACCCAGGACGTCGGTTCCGTGTCGGGCTGTTCAATCGATGACCCGGGTGAGATACGCCGCAGGACGGTGGGAAGGATGCTGCCAGGCAACAAATTGAGGCTCCTTGACGATGAGGGCAATGAGGTGCCCGACGGAGAACCCGGGCAGCTCTGGTTCCGTGGGCCGCATGCACCGGCCGGGTATTATCGCGACCCCGGATCGACGGCGCCGGTCTTCGACAAGAACGGGTGGACGACGACCGGCGATATTGTGAAATCCGGGGACGGCTGCCTGTGGATAATGGGCAGATCGAAGGACATGATCATCAGGGGAGGACAGAACATATATCCCGCCGAGATAGAGGGCATCCTCAACGAACACCCGAAGGTGGCGAGCGTGGCCATCGTCGGGTATCCCGACAGGGAAATGGGCGAGCGCGCGTGTGCCTGCGTGGTGCTCAAGGCGGGTCAGACCTTCACAAAAGACGAGATGGTCACCTTCCTCAAAGAGAAAAAACTGGCGGCTTTCAAGCTGCCCGAGAGGCTCGAGACGGTCGATTCTCTTCCCACCGTCGGTGATTCCGGCAAGGTGGACAAGAAAGTGCTCAAGGCCGAGATGGAAAGAAAGGTTTCCGGGGGATAACAATGAAGACGATCCTTATCATCTCCACCCTGAACACCAAGGGCGTGGAGACATTTTACCTGCGCGATATGATACGTCGCCTCGGTGGATCTCCTGTCGTGCTTGACATCTCGATGAGGCCGGGCGGAGGAGAGGCCTCCGCCGATATCACCCCCGACGAGGTGGCTCGGGCAGCGGGAAGCACCATGGAGGAGATCGCCGCGTCCGGCGAGAGGGCGAAGAACACCGCCATAATGACAAAGGGGGCGGCGATAACAGCGCTTGGCATGTTCAAGGAGAAAAGGCTTGACGGGATCATAGGTATAGGAGGGTCCACCGGTTCCCTGATGGCGACGGACGTGATGCGGGCACTGCCTTTCGGTGTTCCCAAGCTGATGGTGTCGTCCACGGCGGCCCTGCCCGGCATGTCCACAAAGTACATCGATACCGGAGATATCGCGCTGATGCACTCGGTGGTGGAGATAGCCGGACTTGGCGATGTGCTCAGAAACGTCATCGACAGGGCGGCACGGGGGATATGCGCAATGGCCGACGCGGCGCCGCTTTCATCGAGAGAGAAAAGCAGGGGCGCGAAAGCGGTTGCCATTACCATGCTGGGGCCCTGTGATAAATGCGCCAGCGCCGTGAGGCTTGCCCTCGAAGAGAAGGGGCACCAGGTGACGGGTTTTTCTGCAGCAGGTATCGGCGATCGGGCGATGGAGACCATGGTGTCCCAGGGTCTCTTCGACGCGGTCATTGACCTTGCACCGGGCGCGGTGATGGAGCACCTCGTGGGCGGAATGAGGGATGCGGGGCCGAACAGGATGGAGGCCGCGGGCAAGGCAGGCATACCGCAGATCATTTCCACCTGCGGTGTCAACCACATAACGCCGCCGAAATCAAAATACACCGAGGACCACAAGGCGCGAAGGAAATACGACATCGACAGGTTCAGAACGTGGCTGAGGGCTTCGCCCGATGAACTTCGGGCCGCTGGACGCGCCTTTGCGGAAAAACTGAACGCGGCGGGCGGCCCGGTTAAGGTCATCATACCCATGAGGGGCTGGTCGTCCGTCGACGTGCCGGGAAGCGCCACCTATGATCCCGAAGAAGACAGGAGTTTTGTAGATGAGTTCAGAAAGCACGCGACGGCGAAGATCGAGATAATGGAGATAGACGCCAACATGGAGGAGCCGGCGTTCGCAAGATCCGTCATAAGCGCCGGGATGGAGATTCTTGGCCAATCCGGCGGGGGGCTCAAGTGCGCCTGACGAACATTGGAAGGCCCGGTGTCTTTCATGGGGAACGATGCGAACGACGGGGACGAAGAAGGAGGTATCGATGATGCACGTGCTGCCGAAATTTGATTATTACGAACCCAGGGACATTGCCGAGGCATGCAAGCTGCTCTACCAGTTCAAGACGTCCGCGACGTCCGCGAAGATAATCGCGGGCGGCACCGACATCCTGGTGAACATGAAGAAGGGCCTGATCGCTCCCGGGTGCCTGGTGGGCATTGGAAAGATACCCGGCATGTCCGAGATCCAGCCTGTGAACGGGGGAGTTTCCATAGGCGCTCACCTTATCGTCGAAAAGCTCGTTGAGTTCGATCTTATCAGGAAAAAGTTCAACATACTGTCCAGGGCGGCCTCGGTGCTCGGCTCTCCCCTCGTCAGGAATCGGGCGACGATAGGAGGGAACATCGTGAGTGCGAGACCCGCCGCGGACCTGCCGCCGCCGCTTATGGCCATGGGCGCGCGAGTGATACTGAAAAGCAGGAGGCAGGAGAGGGAGGTGTCCCTGGACAAATTCTTCAAAGGTCCCGGTGAGACGGTGATCAGGCCGGCGGAGGTACTGACGCAGATCGTGATAGATGGGCCGCCTCCCTTTACCGGCGGAGATTACCTGAAGCTGATGCACCGCAGGTCATTGGAGATCGCCATCGTGGCGGTGGCATCGAGGATCACCCTTGACGGCCCCGAAGGAGCCATCAAGGACGCAAGGATCATTTTGAGTTCCGTGGCCCCGAAGGCCATTCATGCCGTTCGTGCAGAGAAGGCGTTGATAGGAGAAAGGCCGACGGAAAAACTCTTTGACCACGCGGCGAAGATCGCCTCAAAGGAGTGCAAGCCGATAGACGATATCCGCGGCGGCGCGCAGTACCGCTGTGACATGGTGGAGGTGCTGACCAGGCGAACGCTGCGGAGCGCCCTCAACGAGGCAATCGGTCAATCCGGTGAAAGGGGTGGAGAATGAAGAAACTGGTAACCCTTGTTGTGAATAAGAAGGCCTATGAAATAGCGGTGGAGCCGAACAGGACGCTGGCGCAGGTGCTCAGGGAAGACCTTGGTCTCCTGGGAACGAAGATAGGCTGCGGGATCGGGGACTGCGGCGCCTGCACGGTCGTTCTTGATGGCCGGTGTGTCAATTCCTGCCTGGTCCTTGCCGTCCAGGTCAGCGGCAGCGAGATTGTGACAATAGAAGGTGTCTCTGCGGGCAAGGATCTGCATCCCGTCCAGCAGGCATTTGTGGAGCACGGGGCGATCCAGTGCGGTTTCTGCACTCCCGGAATGGTCCTTTCAGCGAAGACGCTGCTCGAGAGGCGCTCGGACCCTTCCGAAGCGGAGGTCAGGTCGGCGCTGTCGGGAAATCTCTGCAGGTGCACGGGGTACCAGAAGATCGTCGAAGCGGTCGGTCTTGCGGCTGAACTGATGAAGAAATAGGAGGAGGAGAGCTGACCATGAAGGAATACAGTGTCATCAATACGAGGCTCCCACGGGTGGACGCCCGTGACAAGGTGACGGGCGCGGCACGCTACGCTGACGATCTTTCCATGACGGGGATGCTCTACGGAGTGCTTCTCCAGAGTCCTGTGGCCCACGCGAGGATAAAGAAGATCGACACGTCGAAGGCGAAAAGAGTTCCCGGCGTGAAAGATGTGGTAACAGCGCGGGAGGCCGGGACTGTGAAATTCGGAGTGAGCCCGGCGCGATACGACGAGACCATTTTTTGTGTCGACAAGGTCAGATATGTCGGGGACGAGGTCGCGGCGGTTGCCGCCGAGGATCTTGAGACGGCCATGGAGGCAGCCGCGTTGATCGAGGTGGAATACGAGGAACTGCCCCTGGTTCTCGATCCTTTTGAGGCAATACGGGAAGGGGCCCCGGCAATACATGAAGACTATCCCAACAACATAGGGGCCGAGGTCCATCAGGAGTTCGGCAACACGGAAGAGGCCTTCAAGGAATGTGATTATATCAGGACCGATAAATTCGTGAACAAGAAACAGGACGGGGCGTTTCTCGAGCCTCAGGCGTGCCTTGCCGTCTATGATCCCGGCGATGGTCTCACGCTTCATTCGTCCACACAGGTGCCGCACTATGTCCAGAGGACCCTTGCCATGGTGCTCGGTCTGCCCGTGGGGAAGGTGAGGGTGACGCAGCCGTATGTGGGCGGCGGTTTCGGGCCAAAGGCGTCTGCGAGCACCCTCGAGCTGACGGCATGCCTTATGGCCATGAGGACGGGAAAGCCGGTGAAGATGACCTTCACCAGGGAGCAGGTCTTCCTTCACAGCCGCGCACGCCACCAGTTCTTCCACGAATTGACGACGGGAGTAAAAAAGGACGGCACCCTGATGGCCCTGAAGAACACCTGTTATCTTGACGGCGGTGCATATTCCAGCTTCGGCATCGCCACGGTCTATTACGCCGGGTCACTTCTGGGGGCTCCTTACAAACTGCCGAACATGAAGTACGATGGGTACCGTATTTATACCAACAAGCCGGCCAACGGCGCGCAGAGGGGCCACGGCGGTGTTGCGGCCCGCGCCGCATGGGAGCAGCAGCTTGACATGATCGCGCAGGAACTGGGGATGGACCCCATCGAGATGCGGCTGAGGAATATCATGCAAAGGGGGGATGTCACCTGCAACGATTTCAACATGAGCAGCCTGGGAATGAAGGAATGCCTGGATGCGGTGCGGGATGGTTCGGGGTGGGAACGAAAGAAGGGGAAGCTCCAGAGAGGGAAGGGAATAGGGGTTGCCTGCGGTTTCTTTGTCTCCGGCGCCGGTTTTCCCATATATCGGTCCGAGACGTTCCATTCCACCGCGATGATCAAGCTTTCAGAGGACGGGGGTACCGTGAATGTCTATACCCCCGCGGCGGAGATCGGGCAGGGGTCGGACACGGTCCTGACTCAGATGGCCGCCGAGGCTCTGGGGGTCAGGTATGGCGACGTGAAGATAGCATCCGGCGATACTGACTTCGGCGTGGACCTGGGCGCGTATTCGTCACGGCAGACGCTCATGTCGGGCCATGCCGTCAAACAGGCGGCGGAGGATGCGAAGAGACAGGTGCTCGAGGTGTTGTCGGAGAGAATGGATATACCCGTGGATGAAATGGATATCAAGGATGGCCTGGTCCTTTTTAAAAGGGACGGTGTGGATTTTTCAGTGATCAGGACCGGCTATGTCAAGGAACATCGAGGATGGGCCGATCCCCCGACGGGTGATCACCTTACCTTTGTCGAGGCGGCGCGCATGGCGTACCTGTCACGGGGGACGATCGTGGGTACGGGGGCCTACAAGCCGGGCGAACTTGGAGGCAAGTACAAGGGGGCGGCGGTGGGGACGTCTCCAGCCTACGGCTGTTCCGCCCAGGTGGTGGAGGTGACGGTGGACATGGAAACGGGGCAGGTGACCGTTGACAGGATGACCGACGCCCATGATTGCGGCTTTGCCATCAACCGTACCAACGTGGAGGGTCAGATGCAGGGTTCCCTGTCCATGGGGCTTGGTGAGGCCCTTTTCGAAGAGATAAAGTTCGACGCCGGCGGGCGTGTCGCGAACCCCACCCTCGGAGAATACCGCATACCAACCTGCCTGGATATGCCCAATGTGGAGACCATTATCATTGAGAGCAATGAGCCGAATGGTCCCTTCGGGGCGAAGGAGGTCGGTGAGGGAGCGATCATGCCCACCATTCCCGCCATACTGAACGCCGTCTGCGATGCGACAGGGGTGCGTATATCGGAGTTGCCGATCACATCGGAGCGGCTCTTCAACGCGATGAAGGCAAAGAAACAAAAATGAAAGGAGGTGTGACGTTATGTCGATCCTGTTTACCCAGCACTGGGACCTGATCCCCGGCAGTGAGAGCGAATACGCGCAATTCATCACGGACAGGTATATACCGGAGACCGAGGAGAAGGGTTTTTATCCCGTGGGAGGCTATTACGTGGAGGTTGGTTTCGGGCCGAAGGTCGTTGCCGTATATGTGGCGGAAAGCCTCGCGCATCTCACGGAGGTTGTGACCGCTCCAAAGTTCAAGGAATTGACCAGGGCCCTGAAATCGCTCGTGTACAATTATGTCTCCGGTGTCTACGAACCCACGGGGAACGTGAAACACGAGAAGTATTCCATTCAGAAAGGGGTATGGAAGTTCAACCAGTACTATGATCTGAAACCGGGGGTGATGAAGGAGTACGCGGATTTTATCGTCAACGAGCACATTCCTGCGATGAAGAAGCTCGACTACCTGGAAGTGACCGGCGGGTGGAACGTTCTCTTCGGGGGGTTTTCCGAGATCATAGCGGAATTTACCTTCATGGACCCCATCGACATCGGGAGGCTCCTCAACAATGAGGACTTCAGGAGAGTCACCCTCAAGCTGCGCGGGGAATACGTTATCAACTACAGGAGCAGGATCCTGCGTTGTACGGAACGCTTTGATGAACCGAAATGGTTCAGACTTTAACACGAAAAAGGGGAGGGGAAGCTATGGCTGGATCAAGATTTATGGATCCCCATGACGTGCCGGTTATTGAGGGTACGCAGGGATGGGAAAGGATGTATCCTTACCAGTATCAGTTCTCGAAGGATGATCCGGAAAGGGAGTCGTTCGAAAGCAGCCAGATCTGGTATTATGACGGTCTTCATTACCCTGAGCCGCACTACCCGTTCGACCTCATATGGGACGAGGCGTGGTCCCTGGCGCTGTCCCAGTACAACACGAGACATTTCATAATCCCGCCGGCGCTCGGGATCGACCACCGCATCGTCAACGGCTATGTGTATATCACCCCCGTCGGCATACCCGACCAGGACGTGGTGGCCAAGAGGGTGCCCCATTTCCTTGAAAGGGCCGGGTACTATTACCAGAACTGGGACAGGCTCTACGAGAACTGGAAGAAGAAGGTGACGGCGCTGATCGCGGAGCTGGACGCGCTTGGCTTCAGCGAACTGCCCGAAATGGAGGACATCTCCGTCATTACCGAAGGCGTAGGCAAGGGCAGCGGCTTCGATCTGCTCAAGAGGTATGATGATCTCATCAATATGGGGCTCCTTAACTGGCAATACCATTTTGAGTTCCTCAATCTCGGGTATGCGGCGTACGTGACCTTCATCAACACCACGAACCAGATCTTTCCGGGCATCCCCATATCGACCCTGACCAAGATGGTGTCCGGTATCGATGTTGTCATGTACAAGCCTGATTCGGAGTTGATCAGGCTGGCGAGGCTTGCCATCGGCACAGGACTTGAAGAGCTGTTCATGAGGCCGCTTGACGCTGCCGGGCTGACGGCGGAACTGGAGAAGTCTCCCGCAGGCAAGGATTGGCTCGCCGAGATGGAGAAAGCCCGCTACCCCTGGTTCTACATATCGACAGGAACGGGTTGGTACCACCACCATATCAGCTGGAACGACAATCTGGACATCCCATTCGATGCCATAAGGATGCATATCAGGAGCCTTAAGGAAGGCAAAGAGGTCGGGCGCCCCACGGAAAAGCTCGTGAAAGAGCGTGACAGGATCGTTGAGGAATACAGGAAGCTAATCAAGACGGACGATGACCGGGAGGCTTTCGAGCAGTCCCTGGCGGTGGCACGGACCGTTTTCCCCTATGTTGAGGATCACCTCTTCTACATAGAGCACTGGTTCCACAGCATCTTCTGGAACAAAGTGCGGCAGATCGGCAGGATTCTGCAGAAGGAAGGCTTCATTGAGGACGTCGAGGACATCTGGTACCTGAAAAGGGATGAGGTGAAGCAGGCGCTGTGGGATTATTGCACGGCATGGGCCACCGGCGTCAAGGCACGGGGGCCTTCGTACTGGCCGAAGGAGATCTCGTGGAGGAAGGAGATCTACAAGAAGTTCAGGGACTGGGCGCCGCCTCCGGCACTCGGGGTGCCGCCCGATGTCGTGACGGAGCCTTTCACCATAGTGCTCTGGGGGGTTACCACCGACGTGCTGAGTGAATGGCTCAAGGGCGGAGGCGATGGAGAAGGAGAACAAAGAGAGCTCCAGGGTTCGCCCGGTTCCTCGGGGATTGTGGAGGGAAGGGCGAGGGTTCTCAGGAATGTTTCGGAACTTTCCGATCTCAAGGAAGGGGAGATCCTCATCGCCACCACCACATCGCCAAGCTGGGCGCCGGCCTTTGTAAAGATAGCGGGGGCCGTGACCGACGTTGGAGGGCCCATGTGCCACGCCGCCATAGTCTGCAGGGAATATGGTCTCCCCACGGTGGTGGGGACAGGAAAGGCGACCCATCTCATCAAGACGGGAGACCTCATCAGGATAGACGGCGACAGCGGCCTTGTGACCATTCTCGAGAAGACTTAACCGGCTGTTATTGTTTCCTCTCCCTTTGTGCGGGGCGGCCGTAAACCATCCGGTTCCCGCCCCGCATGGGGGGATCTGACAAGGAGGAAAAGGATGTCAGGCAAAGAAACGAGATACACGCTGTGGTATGAAGAAACGCAGGGAGAGGATTTCAACTTTGTGGGGAAGAAAAATGCCAACCTGGGCGAGATGATCAAGGCGGGCATCAGGGTGAGCCCCGGCTTCTCCATTACCATATACGCCAACGACAGGTTCATCACCGATACGGGGATAAAGGAAAAGATCGAGGCACGCCTGAAGGACCTTGGCCCCGTGACCTTCGAAACGACGAAAAAGGCGAGTGAATACGCCATAGGCCTCATTGAACCGGCATCGATACCGGCACAGATCGAAGATGAGATACTGGCCGCCTACGGGAGGCTCCGTGAAATGTCGGGGGGTACCGATGTTCCCGTTGCGGTGAGGAGCAGCGGGGCCATATCAATGCCGGGTCAGATGGAGACCTACCTGAATATCCGGGGAGAGAGGGACCTGATCGACTACGTGAAGAAGTGCTGGAGCAGCGCCTACAACGTGGAAGCCATAATGTACCGCGCCAACAAGGGAATGGGCTTTCTTTTCAACATAGGGGTTGGCATCCCCAAGATGGTCAATTCCAGGGTGTCCGGCATCATATTCACCATAAATCCAGTTAACGGAGATCCGTCGAAGATCTCCATCGACGCGAGCTACGGCCTGGGCGAGGCGGTGGTGAGCGGCCTTGTTACCCCTGACACATTTCTTGTGGACAAGATCACCCTCGACCCGGTGAAGACGACGGTGGGGAGCAAGGAGGTCAGGTGCATCTACCGCCGGGACGGGAGCGATATCATAAAGGCGGATGTGCCCGATGACATGCGCCAGAGACTTTGCGTCTCCCCGGAGGAGGTGCGGGAACTCTGCCGCCTGGGCAAGTTGATAGAAGACTACTACGGGAAGGCATACGACATCGAATTTGGCATCGATGCGGATATGCAATTTCCGGACAACATCATCATACTGCAGGTGAGGCCCGAATCCGTCTGGAGCAAGAAGGAAGTGACAGCCCGGACGGAAAGGAAGAAAGACCCCATGGAGAGGATCCTGGGCCAGCTGCTGACAGGTGTCAAGCTGAAGTAGGAAGGAACGCCGGAGGGGCGGTGAAAAAGACTGTGCTTATAATGGCCACTCTGGACACGAAAGGAAAAGAGGCGGACTGCGTGAGGGAATGCGTCCGGTCTGCCGGGGTGGATACTCTCGTAATGGACGTGGGAACGACGGCCGGGCCGCCGATGCAGGCCGATATTCCCTCCGAAGATGTTCTGGCGGCGGCGGGTTCGGGCACGGCCGCAGGGACATCCGCCTCACTCGGTCGCTCGGAGGCGGTGGAGGCCATGCAAAGGGGCAGCATTGCCATTGTCCGCGGGCTCTGCAAAGAAGGAAGGATAGACGGCATCCTTGGTCTTGGAGGCGGTACCGGTACCGCCATTGCCACCGCCGTCATGCGGTCATTGCCCTTCGGAATGCCGAAGGTGATGGTTTCCACCGTTGCCTCACGCGACGTAAGGCAGTATGTGGGGACGAAAGACATTGTCATGTTCCACAGTGTCGCGGACCTTCTGGGGTGGAACCATTTTATCCGCCGCATCCTTGAACAGGCCGCCCGCGCCGTATGCGGCATGGTGGGAGCAGGTGACGCAAAGGAAAAGCCTGCGCCGATGGTGGCCGTGACCGCCTATGGGATAAACTCGCGCTGCGCCATGAACGTGGAACCCCTTCTCGAGGAAAAGGGTTACGAGATGATCGGTTTTCACGCAAACGGTGTGGGTGGAATGGCCATGGAGGAGATGACAGGCGAAGGCCTCATAGAGGGCGTGCTTGATCTCACGTCCCACGAGATAGCGGATGAAATGTTCGGCGGCTATTGCAGGGGGATGGGACAGAAGAGGTTCCGGGCTGCGGGCGAGGCTGGCGTGCCGCTCCTTGTGGCCCCCGGTGGTCTTGACAACGCGGTCTTCAGCCCATTCTATCCAATGCCCGACAGGCTCAAGGGCAGAAGGCGCCGCGATCACGACGACAGGTTCTGCGTTCGCATGGAAGGGGAAGAGATGATTGCATTTGCCGGGATCATCGCCGAAAGATTAAACGATTCCAGGGGCCCGGCCTTTGTGCTCATACCGCTGGGCGGTTTTTCGGAGGCGGACAGGCCCGGAGAGGAACTCTACGATCCCGGGGTGGACAGGATCTTCTCCGGGGAATTGAAAAGACGCCTCAGAGAGGACATTGCCCTCGAAGAGATGGATGTCCACATCAGCGATCCCGCCTTTGCGCGCCGCGCCGTTGATATCATCGACGGGATGATCCGGGCGCGGCGCGGCACGGCGGTCTGAAACGTAAGGGGGAAGCATGACAGGCACGGCAATGACGGATCTCGTCGAAGAGAGGGGCGGCTTCAGGGTATCGGCCGCCCTGCGAAGGATGGGAGACGACATGGTCGTTGTCCTCGAGGGAGGCAAGCCGCACATCGGGGCCGTAGGCATGGCACAACCGAGGCCGAGCCTTGCCGACGCCGGCAAGGTGAGCGCCACGTCCTCTGTTTACACGTTCCCCGGACACAGAGAGGACGATGTTGCGAAGACCATGGCGCAGGAGTTGTCCCGCGGCCTGGAATGCAGGGTCGTCGTGATCGCAGGTCTTCACTGGGACCGGATAACGCCGGAAGGCATAGAAGAGGTGATCGGGATGTGCCGGGGTCTGACGGCAAGGATCATGGAGGAGGCGCGAAAGAAATGAAGCGGATCATCGTGGCGATAACGGGCGCGACGGGGGTGATCTACGGGATCAGACTCCTCGAGGTCTTGAGGGATTTCAATATCGAGAGTCACCTCATTCTGTCCGCACAGGCGAAGGCGAACATCAAATGTGAGACAGACCGCAACGTGGAAGACGTGGAGAAGCTTGCCTCCAGGGTCCACGACGCGACCAATCTGGCGGCGTCGGTGTCGAGCGGTTCTTTCAGGACCGATGGGATGGTCATAGCCCCCTGCACGATAAAGACCCTCTCCGCCATAGCCAATTCATACAACGACAATCTAGTCGTCAGGGCGGCGGACGTGGTGCTCAAGGAGCGCAGAAGGCTTGTCCTCGCGGTCCGCGAGACCCCCCTGCACAAGGGACATCTTGAACTGATGGCAAAGGTGGCGGACCTTGGCGGGATCATCCTGCCGCCGATACCGGCCTTTTACTTCCATCCCCACACGATCGAAGACCTTATCGACCACTCCGTGGGGAAGATGCTGGACCTTATGGATATCGACCACCGCCTGTTCAAGAGGTGGCAGGGAGAGTAAGAACGGCAACAGCAACAGTCCTCATCGTCTTCCGCCAAAACGTATGATTGCAGGAGCCCGGGAGACGCGCCACACGTGGCACATTGGCAGAAAAATGTTGTGATGAATAATGAGGTGAGGTATCCCTATTGTAAGGAGTGGTGCCATGAAACGTCTTGCGATGGTCTGCCTTGTTTTCTTTATGGTTGTTGCCGTCCCTGGCTGCAGCAAGGAGAGCGAGGAGGAGAAGGTCGGGAAGGTCATCACGGACGTGCAGGCGGCGGCTGAGGAGAAGGACGTCAAGAAGATCATCAATCATCTGGCGGATACGTACAATGATCCTCAGGGGTTCGATCGCGACGCCGTCAGGAGGGTGCTGCTCGGATATTTTCTGGGGCATCCGAAGATAACCGCATATATCACGTATCTGAAAATATCCGTCGATGGCCCATCGGCCAGGGCCGCGTTTCAGACCGTTCTGACCAGCGGGAAGAAGACCGGTTCCCCGACCGACGTGATCCCGGAATCGCTCGGTGTCTATCGCTTCGATGTGTCGCTGGAGAAGGAATCGGGCGGATGGAAAGTCACCTCGGCCAGATGGGAGCGGATCGGAGACGGGGAGTGATGCGCGCTGGATGAAAATGACCAAATACAAGACCTGATAATCACCCAGAGGGCACCCCACGAGCCTTCCCATGCCGTCACCCCGGGTTTGGTCCGGGATCCAGAGCTATTCTCCCCTCCTTCGACTTTCCTGGGTTTCCGCCTTCGCGGGAATGACGATCAAGGGTGAGGTTTATGTGGCATCATTTCTTTGGCTTTCTCCTGGCCAGATTGGGATAGAGCTTCTTTGCACAGTCGGGGCAGATGCTGTGGGAGAACTCGGCCTCGGTGTGGTCGCGCATGTATATCTCGATCTGCTGCCAGTATCCCTGATCGTCGCGGATCTTCTTGCAGTGGGAGCAGATCGGCAGGTAACCGCGCAGGGTTTTGACCTCCGAGAGCGTCTGCTTAAGCTCCCGGACCAATTCCTCGTTCTTCCTTTCAGCCTCCTGCCGCCGCTGGATCTCCTTCTGTGCAAGGTTCAGTTCCATTCTTACCTCAGCCACCTCCTTGAGGATGGCGAGCACGGGCCGGTTCTCTATGGGGTTGCCTTTCTTTGAGTTCTGCCAGTTCAGATAGAGGTACAGGAAGGGAAAGGCGAAGACCGCGATGATGAGGCGGCTGAGCAGTGTGCCCTTCATGATGTTCACATAGTCCGGACTGCCGAGGAATGCACCCGTGGCGAAGAGGAGCACGTCCAGCCACATCACGCCGAGCAGGGTGATGAAGGCCCTCAGCCAGAGCCGGTTGAACCTGGTCTTGCCGAGAAACTCCCATGCCATCGCCAGGAAGATCAGGTCCGCCACGGTGGTGGCCACCGAAGCGGCATTGATCCTGAAACTCGGTATCGGAACATATACCAGGGCATTGCTGCCGATGACCTTCGTCTGCAGATGAAGCGTGAGCGCAATCAGCGGCACCATTGCGGACACCCCGGCGACGGTAGATATGGCGATGCGGGTGGCGTGGGGCCCGTCGAATATGTACACGGCAAATACGCCCAGCAGCAGCGACGTGTAAAAGACGGTGGACCCGACCATGAAAGTGATACCGGAAACCTGCACCGTGACGCCGGCATCGGTCACCCATGACATGACCGCGGTGATCCCTCCCATCAGGGCGTAAAAATGGGCCAGCCCGAATCGATCACGCAAGGAATGCGCCCACAGCACCAGGAAATAGACGATCATTGCTTCAGAGATCAGTATGAGAAGTTGGCTTTTCATGTCCCGGCGGGATTACAAGTGTATTCTATGAAGGTAGCATTGTTGCCGGCAGAACAGGCATAAGTCAGTTCTCCCGGTCGATGACCCGCCAACGCCTCCGAAGTTCATGCTCCACTGTATTATTTCATTGTTCTTGGTGAAACGCTATTAAAACGTGTATCGCCTTCATCGGGCATAACTTAAGAGGATGATGGCGAAAAGACGGCTTGAATCGCTTGAATGGCTTGAGGGTTAACGACGAAAGACAAGAACGTCCCCTCCGCCCGAGAAAAGACGTGAACGGTTCTTAATTAGACGGAGTTATGCCGTGGTCTTATCCCTGGTTGTCCGGGGAGCGCGTTTCTTGAGGCCTGTCGATTTCCGGGCAAGGTCGATCAGTGACCGCAATGCCTCGTTGACAGCCTCATCGGTGGGGAAGACTTTCGCCACATCGGGACTGAGGAGAACGAGGTTACTGCCTTTGCGGTAAGCTTCGAAACGTTTGCCGCGGATGCCTTTGCCAAAATCCTCACGAGTATATAGTGGACGAAGCTCGTCATCGCTCTTAGCCTTCTTCATATATCTCCCTTTCTTTGCGGTTCATCGGCCGGGCACTGATAATCCTCGTTCTTCGTCCCCGTTCTGCATGGGCTACTACGATCAGCCTGTTGTGCTCGGACAGCCCGAACGTGACACAACGATTCTCGTCGAGAGAATGGTCGGGATCATGGAATGTTATTGCCAGAGGATCCCCAAATACGGTAGAGGCCTCATCGAAGGATACGTTATGTTTGCGCAGGTTCGACATGGCTTTTCCTGGGTCCCATTCAAAAGTTACGCCGTTCATTATATCATGGCTCCATCATATGTGAAATAGGCAACTGGCAGGACTACCTCACCTGCCTGTTTGGGTATTACTTCCGAAACGCAAAAAAAGGTACCTGGAGAGTTTCCCTTTTGACGTCCTCTTGTCTTCTCGGCTCCTGCATGCAGCCTTCGGTGATGCTCGAAGCTGTGGTCAATCGGGAAGGAAAGAACATGGCCTTCATCTCCGCCGAAACACTAATTTCCCTTCCTGCTCCCTGCGCGTGGCCTTTTGGCCATGCTCGAAGTCACGGTTCGCGAAAAGTCCTTTCGGCACTAGATGAAGGCAGTTACAGGTTTTACCCTGGACAGAGCATCTATCCTTTTGCACAGCTTGCCGTAAAGAAGTGGAAAGGATTAGGAGCTTCTTAATTGTTCAGGACGTCCCCTCCGACCCCGCAGAGAAAACAGAAATGGTCAAATACAAGACCTGACCCCAGGAGCGCCTGGACACGGCAGGGAACCGACGATTCTCTGCGTCGTTGAGAAACGACAGGGGTTCACTGATGGACCCTGATCCCGATGGGTGACTGACGCAGACCGGATTGCCGGCCATGAGCATGAAACATTCGAGAAAGCGGGCGCAGGGAAGGAGCGACGGATGGGAATGACAGTGCGTTGGAACAAAACCAAAGAACCTGCAAAAACGAGAGTTATTTGCAGCGGGGGAATATTATTCTCGACAGAGTGCCCTCTAATGGGTGACCACACGAGCCTGCTGGTATGCCATACTGTTGTCACCCTCCCATGGCAAAATAGAGATGCATTTCGTGCACGGTTTGTGTACCATATAAACAAGAGCTCGCCAGTTATTTCAACGTAAGATAGACATCCGAGCCTTCACATTAGATGAGAAGGATTCGATGAAGCACTATGGCAACCACAATCAGCGTGTTGTATCGTGGAGCAGAAAAGCTTTCAATAATCAAATGCCGGATAGGACCTCCAGATCTATTCCGCAAGCTGCGCAACAAGGAATATGTTGATGCCACAGGCGCCACGTAATATGGACAATCTTTCCTATGGGCTTTACGATGCGTTGCTTGACGAGAGACTACTTGGCGTTCTTCGGCGTAATCCAGACCTCCGAGCAGTTCTGTCAAAACTCGACGTTGAGGAACAGCCGGCACGTTACGCGGCGTTTGTAGCCAAGATTGTTGAAAGCGCCTTGAGACAGGTGACTGAACCAGATGAGCGGCTTCGTCTATGTAATCGTATAACCACCCTTCTCTCTGATGATTCTAGGCTAACCTATCTTGAGAAGCATAAACTTGTGTCTGCAGAAAAGCAGATTTTATCCGAAATAACGCCGCCTCACTATGCTAGACAAGGCGTTCCACGCCCCGAAACGTCTATCGTAGAAAGCAGTTTGTTTACCGGTTCACCACGCGAGCCCCAGCTAGTTCACGAGTTGGAGAGGGAGATGCGATCGGCGGATAGGGTGGACATACTGGTTTCGTTTATTAAGTGGTCGGGCTTACGACTTCTCATGGCCGCTTTTGAGGAACTCAGAGGGAGAAATGTCCCAGTGAGGCTAATAACGACCTCCTACATGGGTGCCTCTGATGCAAGTGCGATTGAGTGGCTCGCACAAAGGCCAAATATTAGAGTCAAGGTATCTTACGATACGGAAAGAACACGCCTTCATGCCAAGGCGTATCATTATCAACGAGACTCAGGTTTTTCAACGGCCTATATTGGCTCGGCAAATATGTCCAATGCGGCAATGACTAGTGGTCTAGAATGGAACCTTAAAGTCACCGCTCAAGATATGCCGCATATTCTGGAGAAGTTTTCTGCCGAGTTTGAAACATATTGGAACAGTCCGGAATTCGTTGTTTTTGATCCAGAGACTCCACAGGTTCTTCGTGATGCAATACGTTATGCTCGAAACCCGCAAAAGTCTATGGTTGCTACTTTTTTTGACCTGCGGCCGCATCCTTTTCAAGAAAGAATTTTGGATTTGCTAACGGTAGAAAGGCGAATTCATGGGTGTTGGCGAAATCTGGTGATCGCTGCAACCGGCACAGGAAAGACCGTTGTAGCAGCTTTCGATTTTAAGAGATTCTTTGAAGAGAACCACAGGCAAGCGAGGCTTCTTTTTGTTGCCCACAGGAAGGAAATCCTGGAACAGGCATTGGGAACTTTCAGAAATGTTCTACGCATAGGAGATTTCGGTGAACTACTTGTCGGGCCTTATGAGGCTTCTCGCAACGACCATCTTTTTTGTTCAGTGGACATGCTCTCCTCTCGTCAGTTGTGGCGACAGACAGGGCCTAGTTTTTATGACTTCATAGTCGTTGACGAAGTTCACCATGGTCCATCGGACAGCTATCGACCTATTTTTGATCACTTCAAACCGGGCATCCTTCTTGGTCTGACTGCCACACCAGAACGCATGGACGGAAAGAGCGTTGCTGCCGACTTCGAGAATCGTTTTGCGGCCGAAATCCGCCTGCCGGAAGCCCTTGAAGAAAAATTGCTTTGTCCATTTCACTACTTTGGTGTTGCCGATCCTGTAGCCCTTAATGCCGATCGATTCTGGAAGGGCGGCAAGTATGATATTCAAGAACTGGAGAATGTGTATACGGGTGCCCATGCATTGGCGTTGAAGCGCGTCGAAACGGTTATAGATTCGCTGTTGCGCTACGAGCCAGACCTTGCGCGGGTAAAAGGTATTGGCTTTTGTGTTTCGGTAAAGCATGCAGAATATATGGCGCGGATGTTTAATGAAAGAAACATTCCATCAGACGTAATAACAGGGGATACGGGCAGTGAAAGAAGAACGAATTTATTGCGTAATTTCCGTGATGGAAACATCACGTTTCTTTTCGCACGAGATGTGTTCAACGAAGGACTTGATGTCCCGGACATAAACACTGTTCTCTTTTTGCGGCCAACAGAGAGTCTTACGGTTTTTCTTCAACAACTAGGCCGGGGTCTTAGGCACGCACCTAAAAAAGAGTGTCTTACGGTGCTCGATTTTGTGGGCCAAGCGCACCGCCGCTATCGGGTTGACACGAAACTGAAAGCGCTTCTGCCAAAGCGCCGTTTCGGAGTTGATCGGGAAGTTGAACTTGGTTTTCCTCATCTTCCGCCAGGATGTTCAATACAACTTGATCGTATCGCGCGTGAATATGTTCTAGAGAACATTCGTTTCAATTTACGAAAGATAGCAATTGCAGTTCCCGAGCGAATTCAGACTTTCGAACACGATAGTAACCTGCCACTTACGTTTGGTAATTTTGTGCGCTATCACGATTATGAGCCCGAGGTTCTTCTCTCGAGAGACACGTGGTCTGGTTGGAAGGCAAGAGCGCGGCTTTGTCCGGTTCCTAACGATCCGGATCTCGCACAGCTCAAACCAGCTTTGATCCGGGTACTTTCCATTTCGGGACCAAGGGAACTGTTGGTCGTGCGTAAGACTGTAGAGAGGCTGTCCGAAGGTGATGCTGCGGGTGCACTCGCATTCGTGGGCAATGCCGCCCTATCCATGCATTATCGTATCTGGGGAAAACCTGGGCCGCTTCTTGGTATGGATACATTTGAGGACTCATTTAGACGCATGACTCTTAATGCCACCATTCTAAAGGACTTGAATGAAATCGCTGAATGGGCCGAGTCAGGAACTGGAGTCTTAGGAGAAATCCCTGAACTGCCATTTCTATGTTCCATGGAGTTGCACGCGCAGTATGGTATGAAAGACATTCAGGCCAATATGGGGAAAGCGACGCTGCAAACGGCAGGATTGCGTGGAGTGGGCCTTATTCATCTTCCGGAAATAAAGGCTTATGCGCTGCTCATTACGTATCAGAAAACCGAAAGGGAATTTTCGCCGAGCACCATGTATGCGGACTACCCCATCAGCAGGGAGCTTCTTCATTGGGAATCGCAATCAAACACATCTCAAGAATCCGAGACGGGACAAAATCTTATCAATCATAAGGAAAAAGGTTATACGATTTTGGTTTTTGCCCGCGATCAGAAAAAGCGAAACAACCTCACGGTTCCGTTTACCTATCTTGGTCCAGCTGAGTTGGTAAGTTACGAAGCTGAACGGCCAATCAGAATAGTGTGGCGATTACGATATTCAATGCCGGTTGAGATGTTTGAGGAAAACAAGAGAGGAGGATAGTTTTCAGGGGTCCCCACTGTACGGTTGAGTTGCGGTCAGATCTTTCACGGCCTGTTGCCCAAACCCCCCGTTCCAAAAACAAAAGACCTGTCTCACGCCCGTTCGTCGCTATGCTCCTCACTGGAGGCATAACAGAGAGCATAACGAGGAAGGCAAAGACCTTCCCGGGGTTCCGTGAGACTGCAGGGATCCCCGGGAACCTTCAATCCCGCAAGGGGGATGATAAAGAATATATTCCATACAAACCCGCCCCACTTTATCTTCTCAGGGGGGGTTGGAAAATTTCTAAATCCCTGATTTCTAAAGAACTGGATCTTTACTAATCTTACGGTTGCTTTACAAATACCTCACAATACAAGGGGTTTAGAAGGGTTTAGGATTTTGGGCCGCTTGGGCTTGGATGAAAAACCCATTTAAGAGAGGTTTGGAAAATTTGGTTGAAAAGTGGGGTTCGTTATCAGAGGAATTGGAAAAGTTGAAGACAGTTGTGTATCTGTAGAGCATTGATGGTGGCTGTTATGCACAATTGATAGTCAATGGATAGTGGGACAATAATGGGACAGGTGATTATGCGACAAGACAAGATTATGGGACATAGGACAGTTATTTAACAATAACAAGTAGTTAAGTATCTCCCGTTAGCCTTAAATATGTTGAGAAATGTCACATAATGGCTGAGGGGGGGGCTGGAGGAATATTCAAATTGTGGCCTCCGAAAAGCTCATAAAGAGGTCCGAAGATTTCACAAGCCATCCATCCGCCACTGCGGGATCACAACCCTCTTGTGTATGCTTCCCGTGTTTCTGATTTCTTCCTCAGTTGAAACATACAGGAATGCAGTGAATTAGTGACAGGACAGCGAAATGCCGTCGATAATTTGGTGATTGTTAGCTTGACATAACGTGATAATGTAGACTAGTGTTATAGCATATTATGCGTATTGACCTGCTGCTAGCATGCGGACTTGGGGTTTGGGCGATAGTGATGTACCTGATACCCAATAAGACCCCCCTAATGATCGTAGTTTCCCTAATTGGAGGCGTGGAGGGGACGTTCCGGTTTAACCAAAGTCAACAATAAAGATTTCCTCATCTGTCAATAGGCCGTCGGTTCCCTCCTTGTTCCTGCCTTTCTTTGCTGCGTTAAGATCTGCGGGTTTCCCCCACTTCCTGTGTCTGCGA